>JAZLBI010000001.1:0-24707 GCA_045613625.1 Acutalibacteraceae bacterium
GGAAGACGATGAGCACTCCGATTGCTGCCGATGCAAGGAAAATATGGGGAGCGGGGGTGGGGAGTGTTTCGCCGTAATCGTTTATATAAGTTGTTGTGGAATAAGCGGTTGAGATTTTTTCTGCAACTGTGGGGCCGATAAGCATAGGCACAAGAACAGAGAATATCATTCTGATACCCTGAAGCTGACCTGTTTTGTCTTCGGGAGTGAAGTCACGCACTGCAGCGCCGAGCATAATCATAAGCAAACCGTAGCCGACAAGTGTGATTATTGCGGCGAAAAGGAAGTAGAGAATGTTTGTATCCGCAAAGAAAACAAGGACAAGACCTATAAGATAGAAAACAACTGCGGGGTAAAGATAGGGTGCCTTGCCTTTTCTGTCGCTCATAATTATGATGTAAACAAGAGCGGCAACAACTGCGAGAACAAAAATAACTGCAAATATAATCACGCCGGGAGAGAGCATTGAGCCCAGAGCCGACATATCAACGTGTTTATCGAGATAAATGAAAATATAAGGGAAGAATACCTGGCTCGAAACCGAGAAAATACCCATACATACAAGTGAAATATAAAGCTTCTTGTTGTTTTTGATAACAGAAGGTTTGAAGCCGTAGGTGAGTGTTTCGATAAAACCTGCGGTGGTCTTGACATTTGTTCTTGATTCCTTAACAGAGAAAATACCTATAAGACCGCAAACGGTAACGATTGAGCCGAGAATAAGGAAATAGAGAGAATATTCTCTCTGGCCAACTTCCTTGCTGTCACCGAAAATAGCGCCGAATGAGCCTGTAACAGCAAGCGTTGCAACAACGGGAACGATTGCAAGGATTGATTCGATTTTTGATCTGTTTGAGGATGTTCCGATATCTGTTACCCATGCGTTGAAAGCGGCGTCGTTACTTGTTGAGCCCATAAAGGTCATGACGCCGTCCATAATGATAACAAGCGTAACAGTAAGAGAAACGGCAGCGCCAACTTCAGTGCCCATAAGTTTGGCAATGAATTCGGGGTTGATAACGGCAAATGCAATAACCGTAAGACCCCAGAGAATGTAGCCTGCACAAATGAAAATCTTGCGCTTGTTGATTTTATCGCTAAGGCTTCCCATAAAGAGCGTAGTAAGGAAAGCGACAATTGCGCTGACGGCAATCATAACGGAAATATCGTGCATATCGCCGCCGATTTTCAGCATATAGAGATTGAAAAAGTTGTTTTCAACTGCCCATGCAACCTGACCCATAAAGCCGAAAAGAATAACATTCAGCAAAATGGAAGGGCTGAGTTTTTTGTTGTCTGACATAGTATTAACCTCCGAATCTTTCTGAAAGATATTTAATCAGGAATCCAATTGCGGTTGCTGCTGCTATGCCGCCTGCCGCATATCCTGCAATGTGCATAAATAAGCTCTGCCTGTCTGTGAAATTTCTGAGGATGGGGCCGAGGCTTTCACTTTTGAGACCGAATTGCTTGAAGCGCTTGAGCTCGTGAGTGAATTTTTCGGGATTCTTTTCATCAATCGTAACAAGTCTTACGCAGCTTCTGCAGCCGTCGGTGTATGCCCTGAAACCTGCAGTTCTGTGCTGAGCAAGGAATATACCGTCTGTCCATCCCGAGAAATCATTGAGATGGTCGTGGCCGAAGAATGCGCCGAGTATGCCGCCAACCTTTTTCCAGCTTTCGAATTGACCGCTGTTAACATCGGGTGAACAAGGGCCTTCGCCAACAACATCCGCAACGCCTTTTTTGCCGACATACCAGGTTTTATTGTGGGAGTTATAGCCTCTTACTGCGATGGGAAGCTCCCATATTTTTGCTTTGCGAAGAAGATTATATTCTTCAGGAACGGGAGTGTGCTGGAATATGAATGAAGGCATCGGTTTTCCGCCGTTCATTTCTTTGAGTTTTTCGCTTTCTTCTTCAAACCATTTTATCTGGTCTTCGTGAACAAAGTCATAATGAGAAATTTCTCTGTTTTCGTGGCAGTTGTTTGAATCGATGAACCAGAGGCAGAAAACGGGTTTTTCGCCGTCTGATGAATAAATCAGTTCTTTGAAGTTTGCGTTGCCCGTGATTTCTGCGGGTGCATCATTTCTTGTTAAGCAGTTATTGATTTTTTTATAGATTTCAACAATCTCATCCTCGTGACCGTGGTCGTGCTCGTGATTGCCGAGAACGGCGGCAACAGGGATGTTGCGCTGTGTTATGGGTTCCATAACCGCACGAAGAACTTCTTCGAAGAGTTCGGGGTTATCAGCAATGCAATCAGTGTTGCAGTTATCGCCCAGAAGCACGCATAAATCGGGCTTGTATTCATCAAGCGCCGCAATCATCAGCTTCTGCATATCTTTGAATTTCGGGTTTGTTTTGTAGTCTGTGTGTTCGTGAATATCGCCGAAAAGCAGGATTTTGAACTTGCCGTCTTTGTTGAATTGAAGTTTCATATTGCTCACCTTAAGAATAATTAATTGCAACGGCAATAAGCATCAGCGCAACCGAAAGAATGCCTTCGAGTGCGAAAAGTTTCCACGAGAATTTAAGCCATTTGCCGTATGAAATATTTACGAGTCCGATTGCGATAATCATAATTCCGCTTGTGGGATAAAGCAGATTTGTGAAGCCGTCACTAAGGCAGAAGGTGAGAACAACGCTCTGGTCTGTTACGCCCACCATTTCTGCAAGAGGAAGAACAATCGGCATAATAAGAAACGCTTTTGCTGTGCTGCTTCCCACAAAGAATTCAAGAAAAACAATGAAAGCAAAAAGCAACAGTATCGCAGTATAGGGAGAAACTCCGTTGATGAGGTTATATACGAAGTTAAGAATGGTGTGTATGATATTGCCTTCATCAAGAATGTAGGTGATTGAAAGGATTATTATAATAATCGGAACGATGGGTGCAACCGTTTTGATGCCATCGGCAAAGGTTTTAAGAAGCTTTTTGCCCTTCATACCGGTGAAAACTCCGGCAAGAACTCCGCCGATGAAGAAAAGGAGACCCATACCACCCATCGAAAGAGCACCGCCGACACCGAGAATATAATCGAGAACGATGCAGATGATTACGCTGGCAAGGCAGATAAGAAATGCAGAAGTAGCCTTTTTGACTTTCGGGTCTTTTAAAACTGAAACGCCGTCGTCAAGGCTGTATCTTTCCCGAAGGGCGATATCTGTTTCGTAGCAGATTGATTTTTTGGGATTCTTTTCAATCTTCTTTGCGTAAGCTGTCATAAAACCTGCAAGCACGGCGTAAACGGCAACGAATACTATGATTCTGTATCCCGTGCCTGAGAACAGCTCAATTTCAGCGAGTTTCTGAACGGTAAGAACATTGAACGGGTTGAATGTTGCCGCAGTGTAGCCGAAGCCGATTGCGATAAGGCTCATTCCGAGACCGACGAATGAGTCCCACCCGAGTGCAAGCGAAATGGCAACCGCTATGGGCACGAGAGTAACGGATTCTTCAAGTATACCTGCCGTTGAGCTCAGAAGCATACAGGCAAGAATCATAAGGTTGAGTAAAAGATATTTTTTGTTTTTGAACTTTTGCGTTATGGTCACCATTATGTATTTGAGAACATTGCATTTATCGAGGATAAGGAATGTTCCGCCCACGAGGGTTATCAGAACGATGATAAGCCCGCCCGTCAGCGCAGTTTCGGTTCCGAAAACAAGAATGGGAGCGAGAAGAATCTTCCATATCGGGAGCTTATCTTCAATTTCCGTGTATGTGTTGGGGATTATCACTTCTTTTCCGTCGGCGTTAACTGTTGTCTGATATTCTCCCGAGGGTAAAACCTGAGTAAGAATACCCGCAAAAGCCATAACAGCCGCAAGAAGAATGCAGATGATAACAATGGTCTTTTTATCTATTTTTAAACCTGACTGTTTGTTTTCTGTGTCTGTTGTCAATTCAATCATCCTTTCACTGCGGGTATTGTATCACAAATATATATTTATTTCAATATTTTTAAAAATAAATGTATAAATATAGGTTGTGTATTATGCCGTTTTATGTTAAACTGATAAAAAAGGCGTTCAGCCCCAAAAAGGAATGATTGATTTGAAAAAAATTGTTGCAGTTATTCTCACATTCGCTATGGTTTTTTCTCTTGCCGCTCCCGCTGCATCTGCGGTTGACGGAAAATGCGATTGCGGAGAAAACCCCATAATTTATGTTGGCCCTCTCGGCAATTCGGATATCTATGAAAATCCGAATACAGACGAAGAGAAAACGCTTTTCAGACCCTCGACAGAGGCGATTGTCAAGCTTGTTGTGAAGATTCTTCCTGCGCTTCCCGCACTTTTGCTTTTCAAAACTTATGACAGTTTCGGCGATGTGCTTATAGAAGCTGTTTATGATGCAATGGGAGCAATGGCTCTTGACGGCAACGGCAATTCGGCAGAAAATGTTGCCGTTAAACCCGATGAACTTCCCACAGACCCCACTCACGGCGAGGGTTACGACTATTATTTCAGCTATGACTGGAGACTTGATCCCGTTGAAATTGCAGGTCAGCTTGATGCTTTTGTGAAGCACGTTAAGGAGCTTACGGGTCACGATAAGGTTAATTTCCGCGCATCATCAATGGGCGGCGTTGTCACAATGGCGTATTTCAACGAATACGGTTACGGCGATGTTGATGCCTGCATTTTCCAGAGCTGCCCCATTCTCGGAACCGATGTTGCGGGCGATCTTCTTTGCAGAAAGCTTGCTCTTGATGCCGATGCTCTTCTTGCTTATGCAACAGACGGTTATCCTCCTTTTACTGCGGGCGATACTGCACTCTGGGCGCTTTTCAATGTTCTTTATTACAGCGGACTTGTTGATCTTGTTCTCGGTTTTGGCGAAACCCTTCTCGATGAACTCGAAACAAAGGTTTTTGATGAGCTTATGACTCCCGTTTTCGGAACTCTTCTCGGCCTCTGGGCGTTTGTTCCCGACGGAAGTTATGAAGAAGCAAAGAAAATCAACCTTGACCCCGAAACTCAGGCAGGGCTCATCGCAAAGGCTGATTATTATCACTATCAGGTTCAGTGCAGAGCGGATGAAATTCTTAACGGTGCGCTCGAAAACGGCGTTCGCATTATGATTGTTGCGGGCTATAACATTCAGAGAACTCCTCTTGTTGAAGCTCTTAACAACAACAGTGACGCAACCGTTGACACAAAATATGCATCCGCAGGAGCAACAGTTGCTCCTCTCAACGGAACTCTCGGTGAGGGCTACACACAGGCTTGCAACGATTGCGGCCACAACCATCTTTCGCCCGACGGCGTTATTGATGCTTCAACCTGCATTCTTCCTGAAAACACCTGGTTTATCAAGGATATGCTTCATTCAAATGCCCACGACGGCATAATGGAAATGTATTATTGGTTCCTCTATTCAGGCGAGGATGTTGATGTTTGGTCAAACCCCAAGTATACTCAGTTTATTCAGAACGACAAACCCAACCTCAGAGTTATTCCCATGGGTAACTTTGCAGAGGGCGCAGTTGCTCCCGTATACCCCGAGGGCGATTCATACTATAATAAATTCGAAAAATACGTTATGCCTGTCACGGATGCTCTGTTCGGCTTCCTTGACAAATGCAGAGATTTTGTCGGTTTATAAAGAATAAAAACGGAAAAAAGCAAAAAGATAATCGGGAAGAGAAATCTTCCCGATTTTTTCTTTTGTGGTGATATTGTGAATTCAAAAATAAAACTTTCTGCAAGAAACGCGATAAGCGGCTCATATTTCAAAGTTGTTCCGTATATTGCGGCAATAATTCTGATATACATTGTGTTTTCTGCGTGCAACGCAGCGGTAAACCGTTGCTTTCCGTTTGCCGATAAAGGTTTGCTTGCCGCCGTTGCTGCGCTCACTATGCCCGTTTTTGTTGCGGTTGTTGCACCGCTGAGGCTGAAACTTCAGCTGAAATTTCTGCTTCTTGCGAGGGGGAGATATTCTTATCATAAAGAGTATACGGAATTTGCGGATTTTCTGAAAGCCTGTGAATTAAGTATAAGACTTTTCTTTGTCAGATTATTTTGGGGTGCGGTGTTTGAGGGCACGCCTTTTATCGGCAGCGTGTTTTTGGTTTGGTATATCAGCAGAAATACGCTTAGTCTGCGGGCGGCATATTCCGTTGCGGCGGGGATTTTTGTGCTTGCGGCAGTGGGTTTTGTTTTTTATTTAGTGTTTATTCAGAGATATTCAAAATCGTGGTTTTATCTTGCAAGTTACGGCGATTTCAGCGCATCGGATGCGATAAATGAGAGTGTCAGAAAAACTCAGGGTAAACTTCTGGAAACGTTTATTTTCAAGCTCGGATTTTTGCCGTGGTTTCTGCTGTGCGTTGCTGTTATACCCGTATTTTTTGTTGTTCCGTATTATAAACAAAGCGTCACCTGCTTTTATCTGAGCAGATGACGCCGTGAATTATATCTTGATTTTAAAAACTGCTTTTTTGATTTTATCCGTACCCATTTTTATGCAGGGTTTGTGAGTGTCTGCGGGAGCGAGGAATGCAAAGGTGCCTTCAACAAGAGCAATGCGGCTTGCGGCTGCGGTTTGCGCTGTAAAAAATTCAACATCGGGTTTGTAACCTGTTGAGTTTTCTGCGAATTCAATGGGCAAAACATCGATGGCTTCTTCGCCTGTTATTGCAAGCTGAAGGTCGTGATAATCTCTGTGAGCTTCATAGTCGCCGCCTGAGCCGGGCTCATATTCGGCGATGTTCACCTTTATTCCTTCGGCAACATCATAGCTGCCGCAATCAAGGTCTTTGAGGCTGTTTTTCTCAATAAAATCCGCAATCGCTTCAAATGCGGGGTTGAAAGCGGAATAGAGTCTGAGGTTTTTCGCAGTATCGTAAATCATAACAGTTCTCCTTTTGTCAGTATATTTCAATTATAAATCTTTGCGGATAAATGTCAATATAATAATTGACACATATTTTTATCCGTGATAAAATTTTATCATAAACCGAAAGGGGATAAGGGATGATAAAATCTTTCATTTGTATTATACTTGCGTGGCTGCAGGCATTTTCGTTTTCTGTTTTTACTATTGGTAAAACTCAGTCGATAGGAGTGAATAAATTCGTGGAACATCAGACTTTTGAAAGCTTCGGAACAAGCTCAGCTTGGTGGTCGCAGACAATAAACGATGAAGAAACCGCAAGAGAAATTGCGCGCCTTCTTTATGATGATGAAACGGGGCTCGGTCTTGATATTTACCGATATAATATCGGCGGCGGTGAAAAAGAAAATCCCGACACAAGAATAGGCGACCCCAACAGACGCACCGAAAGTTTCTATGTGTTCAATGATGAAACGGGCAAATATGAATATGATTTCACCCGTGATGAAAATGCACGCAGAATGCTTGATATGGCGGTTGAATACGGCGCAAAAGAGGTTATTCTTTTCTGCAACAGCCCTCATTTTTCCATGACGGCAAGCGGCCACGCTTCGGGCGGGCTTACAGAATATTTTTCCAACCTTCCCAAAGAGAATTATGCGGCGTTTGTTGATTATGTGCTCACAATTGCCGATTGGTTTGTTGCCGAGGGCTATCCCGTAACCGCAATTTCACCCATAAATGAACCTATGTGGAAATGGGGCGGCGATTGGGTCGGTCAGGAAGGTTGTCACTATACTGCGGATGAAACAGTTGCGGTGCTTGAACTTTTTGCTCTTGAAATGCAGAAACGGAATTCGCCCTATAAACTCAGCGGCCCCGAGAGCGGTCAGCTTTCACCCGAATATTATGAATACATAGATAAGTTTTTTGAAAGCGAAATTCTCAATGATTTCTGCGATACCTACAGCGGACACAGCTATTGGATTGATAACAATTATTGGGTTAAAACCGATGTCGGCAACAAGTTTGCAAAGCAGTATCCCGATAAAAAGCTTGAGATGAGCGAATGGTGCGAGCTTCCGCTTCAAATTGATTCAACAACAATCGACAGCGGACTTTATATGGCTAATATTATCGCTCAGGATCTCAGCCTTATGAACGCCGTTTCGTGGCAGAGCTGGACAGCCGTTAACGGTGACGGTCTTATGGAAATCAAAGACGGAGAGCTTGTGATTTATAACAGATATTATGCATACAAGCATTTTTCAGGTTTCATAAAACCCGGCATGAAGCGCATTGATACGCTTGACAGCTTTAAAGAAAACAGCAAAATTGTTTCAACCGCTTTTACAGACGGTGAAGAAACGGTTATTGTGCTGATTAACAACGAAGAGATGTTGCTTGACATAAAGCTTTGCGGATTTTATGATTCAATGAAGATTTATCTTACCGATGCATCTCATAACTGCGAAGAAACCTATTCGGGAGAATTCACAAAACACATAAAGCTGCCTCAAAAGAGCATAACAACAATCGTTTTAAAATAAAAAAAAGAGCCGTGAGGCTCATTTTTAATTATCCATAAACAGTTCAGGATGGTTTGTGTAAACAATATCAAGCGTTTTCAGAGTCTGGTTAAAAAGCATAAGAACGGCATATGTTTCGTCGCCTGAAACCTTTGTGACATCCACCGAGAGTATATCGCAACCGTCAACGGTTGACGGGCGGATAACGCCCGAAAAACCTGCCTCTCCGAGGCTTGTGTAGTATGCTTCAAACTCATCAAGAGTAACGCCGACAAAGCTGTTTGAAAATCTGTGTTGCCAGAACCAATGAGCGGGGAATCCGTTTGTATACTCGTTTTCAACAACCGTCTGGTTTTCATCGTAGCCTCGGTATTCGCTTCCCGTTGAATATCCTTTGAATGCGGGGAAAATCTCTGTCAGAGGTTCGGGGAATTCGGAAGCGCAAGGCACAATATCAATGATTACGCTCATATCGTTATCGCTTTTATCCGATGTGCTGTTGATGAGAACGATGTTTTTGCCGTCCTGCCATAAGCCTCTGTAGCCATTGATATAGAAGGTTCCGTTTATGATTTTTTTGGATGAGCCGAGATATCCGAGCTCTCTCATTCCGTTTGTGAAATAGTGAAAATTCTGCTCGGGGCAGATAAAGTTTATTCTCACGAAATTCTCGGATGCATAATGAGTGTTATAATCGCCTTTTTTGCATTTTTCTGCTTTGAAAGCGTATGTGCCCTCGGGCGGTGCGGGGAATTTATCGGGAATAAGATTTGTTCCCCATTCGGAAATTATAACCTGTTCGGTGGTCGGCAGGGGAGCGGTTGTTGCCAGGATAGAGTCAAGCGGGAAAAATTCCGTGGTGCTTTCCGAAGGAGTATCGTTTTGTGGTTTTTGGCTGCTGCATGCACAAAGAAAAAGCACCGCAAAAGCCAGAATAATAGCAACTGTTTTTTTCATATTTTTTCTCCCAAAAAAATTGTGAGTGGTATTTCTACCACTCACATTACCATAAAAATATTAAATTTTCAACAGTTTTTAAAAAGTTATCAGATATGAGACGAGTGCAAAAGTGCCTCTGAAAATATCAAGGAAATAATCGAATGCCCAATAAAGTCTGTCTGCTGATTCAGATGCGCCGTAGTTAAGGAATTCATCAATGGTGTCACATTCAAGAATTGAAATAAGAGCCTGGCGGAAATAGTAGGATGAGCTTGAAAGGCAGTGGGCATTGTTTCGGCTCAGTTCATCAAAATTTTCGCTCGCGCTTACGGGAACGACTGTGCAGTCATAGGATTTCACGATATTGCCTGCAACATAAACATCGAGCGAAGCCTTTTCACGGTAAACATCAACGCTTGTGCCGTACCACACTTCTTTTCCGTTGGGAAGCACAAGGGGTTCATCGCTGTCGATTATGACAGAATCTGTTGTTCCGTCTTTGTAGGTTACTGTAAGGGTTTCGTCGGAAGGCTCCGTGTATGAATAACCGTCATAATATTCATAGATTGTGGTGTAGTTTCCGATGTTTGAAATTTCGGCGGTTTCAATGATGTCGCTGATAAGCATAACATCAACTTCAAGAGGATACTCTTTGCCGAGAATTGTTGTGGTGAGAGTGTTTTTGCCCGCAACGATTTCGCTGTTGTATACGCAGTCAACATAATATCTGGTTGCTGTGTTGCCTGATGAAAATTCGATTGTTACATCAGTTTCAACCGAGCATCCGTTTTCTTCACTGTCCTCATAGAGGTAAAGGTCATAGTTGAGAATGAGCGTTTCATCAACCGTGAGCGATGTGATTTCTTCACCGTAGAATTCAATGTTGAAGTTGAAAATATCGGAGTCTGAAAGATCGCTGAAATAATAGATATCCATGGCAACTATCTGTTTGCCTTCTTCAAGGTAATAGATAAAGCCCGAGATATCATCATCCCATTTATAAAAGCAGCCTGCGTCGCCGTAAGGCATATCGCCTTCAAAGCTTTCGGGCACAACAAATGAAACATCGCCTTCTTCGGGGCTGTAGGAGAGGTAGTAAAAGCCTGCTGTCTGAACCTCAAATGTGAACCAAGGGTCAGGTGAGCTTTTGTCAAACGAATTTTCGCCAACAGCGAGTTCGCCCGCATAATCATAATAATAGTATTCGCCGTAGTAGTCCCAGATAAGTTCGTTTTCGTCTGCGGCGAAGGCGCTGACGCCTCCGAATGCCATAACGGCTGCAAGCATTGCCGCAATGATTGCTTTGAAATTTTTTTTCATGTTTTGTCCTCCTTCGATTCAACGGGATATGTCCCCCTCGTTGGCTTGATTGTAGCACCTCGGTTTTTATTTGTAAACAGAAATTACGGAATTGAAATCAAACTGTAATTAGTTGTAATCGGATGTAACCGATTTGTAATTTTTGGCTATACAAAAGGCTTGGTTTGTGATATAATTGTAACCGTTTTTCAGATGAAAGAAGGTGCAGAATGCCGAGGAATATAGATTATACGGTTCCCGCCGAATATGAGGGCAGAAAAGTTGTTCATTTTCTCAGGGGATATTGCGGATATTCGGCAAGGCTTATGCGTAAGGTCAAGTTTGCTCTTAAGCTTAACGGAGTTCAGTCAAGAACGATAGATCGCCTTAAAAGCGGAGATATTCTCAGCGTTGCAATACCCGATGATGATGTTATGCCCGAGGTGCTTGATGCCGAAATAGATATCATTTATGAAGATGAGGATATTCTCGTTATAAACAAATCGCCGTTTATGGCGATGCATCCGACTCATAACCATCAGGGCGATACCCTTGCGAATGCCGTTGCGGCTTATCTTACGGGCAAGGGCAAAAGCGCCGCTTTCAGAGCGGTCGGAAGGCTTGATAAAGGCACTTCGGGGATTGTTGTTTGCGCGCTCAATCCGCTTTCAGCCTGCAAGCTTGCGGGAAAAATCGAAAAAGAATATTATGCGCTTGTTAAAGGTGAACTCAGCGGAGAGGGCAGGGTTGATGTTCCGATTTACAGACCCGATCCGATGAAAACTTTGCGCGCCTGTTCGTATGAGCTTGGTGTTGAGCCCGCTGCAACAAATTGGATTGCAGAAAGAAAGTTTGAAGGAGCAACCCTTCTCAGGCTCCGCCTTGAAACGGGCAGAACTCATCAGATAGGAGTTCATATGGCTTTTTGCGGAAATCCTCTTGCAGGTGACGATATGTACGGCCATTTTATGCCAGAAATCTGTCATCAGCTTCTGCATTGCGGAATAAGCCGTTTTGAGCATCCCGTAACAGGCGAAAAAATGGAATTTGAAGCTGCGTTTCCTGAAGATTTTGCGAAAGTTGTGAATTCATTGAATGAAATTGAATAAATAATGTTTTTTTTCTTATAAAAATACATTTATGCTTTACTTTTTCAGTTCTCAATGTTATAATAACCATATTATAATAATAACGGAGGTTATCCTTATGAAGAAATTTGTGAAAATCCTTGCTCTCGTAATGGCAGCTGCTCTTATGGTTACCGCATTCTGCTCATGCAGCGCAAAAGAGGATGAAGAAAAGAAAACACTTATAATGGCAACAAACGCTGCGTTCCCTCCCTATGAATACAAGGAAGGCGACGCTTTCGCAGGTATCGATATTGAAATTGCACAGCTTATTGCAGAAGAACTTGGCCTTGAGCTTCAGATTGAAGACGTTGAATTCGGTTCAATCATCGGCGGCGTTCAGAGCGGCAAGTTCGATATGGGTATGGCAGGTATGACCGTTACCGAAGAACGCCTTCAGAGCGTTAATTTCTCAAATACATATGCAAACGGTATTCAGTCTGTTATCGTTAAAGAGGGCAGCGAATACACATCATTTGAAGATTTCTATACCGGCTTTGACGCAGACGGCAACCCCACAGGCGTTAAGGAAGGCATAAAGATCGGTGTTCAGCAGGATACAACAGGTGATATCTATTCATCAGACGAACCCGCAAATTGGGGCTTCGGCGATAAGAATGTTGTTCGCTATAAAACAGGCGCAGAAGCTGTTCAGGCTCTTTCAACAGGAAAGGTAACAGCTGTTATCATCGATAACGAGCCCGCAAAGTCATTCGTAAACACAACAGACGGTCTTGTTATTCTTGACGGCGAATACACCAACGAAGATTATGCAATCTGCGTTGCAAAAGATAACACCGATCTTCTTGATCAAATTAACACTGCTCTTGAAAAGCTTGAAGCTGAAGGCAAGATTCAGGCAATCATCGACAGCTATATCAAATAATCAAACAGCATTTTTTATTACAGCGGGCGACTCTGAAGCCGTCCGCTGTTTTTGTGAGTAAAGGAGTATTTTAATGACTGCATTGACAGCAACGGGCTTCGGTTCGTTTATCAGCGGCAAATGGCAGGAATTTGTGGCTGAGTTCAGCTTGAACTTCATTGAGGGGGACCGTTGGCAGTGGATTGTTGACGGCTTCAAAAACACATTGCTTATCACATTGCTTTCGGGTCTTATGGGCATTGCGATAGGTGTTGTTGTTGCTATTGTTCGTTCCACCTATGACAAAATGGGTGAAGATATGAAAAAAAGCGGCGGAATAGGAAGATTTTTCCTTTCGCTCTTTAATATGATATGTAACGCTTATCTTACCGTAATCCGAGGAACTCCCGTTGTTGTTCAGCTTCTCATTATGTATTTCATTATTTTTGCAAGCTCAACAAACGAGGTTATGGTTGCGGTCATTGCTTTCGGCATAAACTCGGGCGCATATGTTGCCGAAATATTCCGAAGCGGCATTGCAGCTGTTGATAAGGGTCAGTTTGAAGCGGGTAGAAGCCTCGGTTTCAACTATATTCAGACAATGGTTCACATCGTTGTTCCCCAGATGTTCAAAATAGTTCTTCCGACTCTCTGCAACGAATTTATCGTTCTTCTCAAAGAAACATCAATTGCGGGCTATGTTGGCATTGTTGATCTCACCAAAGCGGGTGACCTTATCAGAGGCAGAACCTTCTCACCTTTTATGCCTCTTATTGCAATTGCGATAATTTATCTTGTTGTTGTTATGATATTTACGGCACTTGTAAGAAAGCTTGAAAGGAGGCTGCGTGACAGTGACCACTGATAACACAATCATCAAAGTATCAGGTCTTAAAAAGAGCTTCGGCGAACTTGAAGTTCTTAAAGGCATCGACACAGAAATCAAAAAAGGCGAAGTGGTTGTTGTGATCGGCCCTTCAGGCTCGGGTAAATCAACCTTTCTTCGCTGCCTCAACAGGCTCGAAGAGCCCACAGACGGCGTGATTGAATTCGACGGTGTTGATATCACCGACAAAAAAACAAATATCAATAAACACCGTGAAAAGATGGGTATGGTTTTTCAGCAGTTCAATCTTTTCAATAACCACACAATTCTTAAGAATATAACACTTGCTCCGGTGAAACTCGGAAAAATGAAAAAGGATGAGGCGAACCAAAAAGCCAAGGAGCTTCTTGAAAGAGTTGGTCTTGCAGAAAAGGCAAGCGCTTATCCTTCACAGCTTTCGGGCGGTCAGAAGCAGAGAGTTGCAATTGTGCGCGCTCTTGCGATGAATCCCGAAGTTATGCTTTTTGACGAGCCCACTTCAGCTCTTGACCCTGAAATGGTTGGTGAAGTTCTTGAAGTTATGAAAGAGCTTGCACAGACAGGTATGACAATGGTTGTTGTTACTCACGAAATGGGCTTTGCTAAAGAAGTTGGCTCAAGAGTAATATTTATGGATGAGGGCGTTATTATGGAAGAAAACAATCCTCATGATTTCTTCGAAAACCCCAAACACCCGCGTCTTAAAGAATTTCTTTCAAAGGTTCTCATTTAAGCTTTCAGGAGTTTTTGTATGAAAGAAAAAGCACTCGGAATATTTTCCGAAATAAAATACGGGCTTGCCGTGTTTGTTCTTCTGAGCGCTCAGGCCATAATGAATATGATTCCGTTTCAGGGAACAGGAGAATTTCTTCATGTTTATTATCTTGTGGATTTTTCCATGGGTAAAGCATCGAGGCTTCTTATCGGAACGCTTGTGAATTGGCTTACCGATGCTCCGACCCCTGAATGGGTAGACAGGTTTTTTGTTGTTTCTCTTTTTCTGACGATACTTCTTGCTTCCGTGCTTGCAGGAAAGGTTATCAACAACACAAAAAAAGAACTTAAACCTCATATATTGGTTTTTGCTCTGTTTCTTGTGTCAGGTTCGCTCAATTTTGCGTGTTTCTCAAAATTTACAGGCTTTTTTGATATTTATATGTTTGCCGTTGCGCTCTTGTGTGTTGTTTTTCTGTTCAACAAGTATCTGCGCTGGCTTGTTCCCGTGCTTTGTGTTGCAGGAGTGTTCATTCATCAGGGCTTTGCGCTTTCATTCTTTCCTCTTGTTATCGGTGCGGCGTTCTATATGGCGTTCACAAATGAAAACAAAGCGGCAAAAAAAGCTGTTTTTGTGGTCAGTGCGGTTGCAACCGTTGCGACGGTGCTTTACTGCGTTTCCTACGGAACGGATACAATGACAATCACATTTGAAGAAATGTGCGCAATTGTTGAAGAAAGAGCAGGCATTGATATAAGCGATGATGCGCTTTTCAATCTCGGTTTTTATTTTTATAACCATGTTCCTTCAGGCACTGAACTTTCAATTTATGAATATTCGGATTTATCCCTGTGGGATACGCTTGCAGAAATTTTTATATATACCAACAGCACATACCTCACATCGTTTAACGGTCTTATATCCATTATGTCGCTTGCGGTGATTATGTTCGCTGCGTTTTGGATTATATGGATAAAATGCGCCAAAAATTCGCAGACAAAAGGAAGAAAGTTTCTTTATATATGCTTTATGCTTGCAACGCTTATTGTTCCGCTCTATTGTCTGATTGCGGTTGACTATATTCGTTGGGTTCAGGCAGGAATGCTCACTCAGTTTGGCCTTGCGTTCATGATGTTTTATACCAAGGATGAACCTTTTGAGAAGGCTGTGGCGGAGCTTGGAGAATTCTTTCGCAAAAAAAAGCTTTTACTTGTTATAATTTATTTTGTTTATGCTCTTTCGGTCAAAAGAGAC
This sequence comes from Acutalibacteraceae bacterium, assembly GCA_045613625.1. Lineage (GTDB taxonomy): Bacteria > Bacillota > Clostridia > Oscillospirales > Acutalibacteraceae > CAG-177. The sequence continues at coordinate 15,444 of JAZLBI010000001.1, forward strand.
CTTTCGGCATAAATAAAAAAGGATGCAGAGCGCATCCTTTTTAAATCAGATATTTGAGAACTTGTTGTTTTTGATAATTTGATAAGCTTTGACAAGTTCTTTTATTCCGTCATCAAGCGAAAATTCGGGTTTCCAACCGAGACTTTCGAGTTTTTCGTTTGATACGATATAGTTTCGTTTATCGGGGTCCTCACCGATGGGGGCTTCGATATAAATGAATTTCGGAAGTATCATCTTGATTTTTTCGCACAGTTCAATTTTTGAGAGGTTTGAATCCGAAAGGCCGCAGTTATGCGTTCCGCCTTCCATTTTTTCGAAATTCTCAATAGCAAACCAGAAGGCGTTTGCCGCATCCCTTACATGAAGATAGTTTCTTTTGAAGCTTCCTTCAAAAACAACAAGGGTTCTGTCAAAAACGGCTCTGTATACAAAATCGTTTACGAGAAGGTCTGTTCTCATTCTGGGAGACGCGCCGAAGAGAGTTGCAAATCTGAATGCGGTTGTTCCGCTTTCGCTGAGAACGGCTGCTTCAGCTTCAACCTTGCTCTTGCCGTAAATCGAAATGGGCTTTATGGGCGAGTTTTCGGTGCAGAATTTTTCTCCCTCACCCAGGCCGTAACCGCTGTTGGTGCAAGGGAAAATTATTCTCTGGCCGCTTTCTCTCAGACGAAGAATCATTTTGATTGCGTCAAGGTTTATTGAATATGCCGAGCAAGCCTCTTTGTCGCAGATGGGGAAGCCTGCAAGCGCGGCAAGGGGAATGATATAATCTTTACCTTTCATTGCCTCGCGAACGGCGTTTTCGTTGCGTGCATCGGCGTTTATCATTGTGAAATCGGGGTTTGAGCAGCAATCAAGCAGTGGGCTCTGGTTATAGAAAAAATTATCGAGCACCGTAACACGGCAACCCTTTGATAAAAGAAGGGGAACAAGCACCGATCCGATGTAGCCTGCGCCGCCTGTAACAAGAATATCAAGCATATAAGTCACTTCCGTTGAATTAGTTGTGTAATTACTTTATCACATTTTTATATTTTAGTCAATTATTGTTAGCTTTTTTTACATACCTGAAGCTACAGTATGCGAAATCAAAATAAAGGGGCCGATAATATGTTGAAAAGCAGTTCGGAAAACTTGAAAAAAAATTTAAAGTTCATTCCCGTTGTGTTTTTGCTGATAATGGGCAAAACTTTTTTCGAAACGGTTGAAAACGGTCTTGTAAGTGCAGCTGAGATTGTTCTTGTTGTGGTAATGAGCTTGGTTTTTTCGCTGTTTTTATTAAACTGTCTGAACGAAAAAAGCTTTAGTCTCACTTCTCCTCAGTCATATTTTATAATTGCAACTCTGATAGTTTCTCTCGGCTTTGTCATTTCTTATCAGCTGATTTCAAGAGAAATTCTCTGGGCAACGATTATTGCTCTGATATTGAACCTTATTTGCAGAAACATTCACTTGTTGCCCGTTGCGGCTGTTATCAGTGTTGTTGTATCGCTTTACGAAACTTTCCCGATAGTTTCTATTTCGGCAATGACCGCTGTGCCCGCTGCCGTTGGTGTAGCTTGTGTTTATAATTCCGATAAGCTTAAAAATTCCGAGGTATGGAAAAAAATCATTTTTGCGGGTTCTGTGGCTGTTATGATTGCATCGGCAATCAAAATATTCAATGTGAATCGCTTCAACATAACTTTCCATTCATTCAAAGCTCAGATATGGGATTCAATTCCATCGTTCATTGTTATTGCAATCATTCTTGCTCTTTTTGTGTATTCAATCAAAGCAAAAAAAGGGATTGCACAAACATTCGGTTATCTTGCTGTTGCAGCTTTTTGCATTGTTCCGACGTTTATGGATATGAAATTTCCCATTGTTTCGGCAATGACAGCATTTATGATGCTTGTTGCTTGCTCAGGTGAAGGAACGGCGGCGGATGAACTTTTCGGCTCGGTATTCAAATCTCTTTCGGCAAAAGCAAAATCCAAATCATAAAAATAACAGCGGCTTGCATCGGCAAGCCGCTTTATTGTTTATTTGGTTTCAATCATTGAAGGGTTGTTTGTGTAAAGCGTTGCGCCTTTACGCCTTCCGTACCATACAGTTTCTTTGGCGAATGTCGGCCAATCCTCATATTTTTTTGCCGCCTTGAAAGTATAGGCGGTGTTTTTCTTTTTGAGTTCAAAGCCGTTGTCTGAAGAAACCGAGCGGAAATATTCTGCAAAATCAAAAGCGCATTCAAATTTCTTTTCGCTCTCGAACGGCATTTTGACGGAGTTTATCTGATAAGCACGAAGATTTTCATAGATATCTCCGCTGCCGATTAAAGGCTTGACGAATTCATCGATGATTTTTTCGTATTCTTCCTTATTATATATAAGTTCAAGGAACAAGCCTTCTTCAAAAAACCAGGTCACATTGCCGAAAACGGGATTGCTGTGGTTCCAGTCGCCTTCAAGTGAGCCGTCAAGCTTGCGCTTTATTTCTCTGAAAAGATTGCCCGTAAGGCCTTTGTCGTTAAGGCAGAATTCCAGCAGACCCGAATAAAAATCGTAGTAATCAATGCCGAGAGAATGGTAAGCATAAATCGCAAAATGGCGAAGCAGACCGAGGCTGTGGAAGCACTGAAGGCAGATTGAGAAAAGGTTTGAACGCACCCAGCCGTCTCTTGAAAGAGTGCTTGTTGAACGAACGAGATATGAATATTCGGGGATTTTATCCTTCTTTCCGCTTGCGGAATGAATATGGTTGAACTGAACTTTCATAGGTTCAATTTCAAATTTTTTCATATATTCGGGGTTGCACATCGGGGCGTTGGGGAGCAATTCGCAGTAATAAACGCTGATTGAATTGTGCTGACCCGCTCTGAGAAGCTTGCAAAGACCCTGACAGAAGCTTTCTGCCGTTTCACCGGGCAGACCGAGAATGAGCTCGGAATAGGTGGGGATATTTGCTTGGGTGTAGCTTGCCATAAGGCCCGAAAAATGCTCCATTGTGAGGTTTTTTCGGTTGATATTTTTCAGAGCATCGTCGCAGAGAGTCTGATAAGCCATAGTTGCGCCTTTGTCAAGACCTCTTGAGTTGAGAGTTTTTGAAATTCTGAAAACTCTTTCTGCGCTGTTCTTTTCGTAACATGGTCTGAAAACCTTAGGAAATCCTGTTTTGCTGTTAAGCTCAACGATATACTGAGCGATTTCTTCATCGCGTTCAAACATACCGAAGTTTGAATCGGCGCAGAAGCAGTATTCAATGTTGTGGTCAGAGAGCCATTTAAGCTCGCCTTTGACTTTTTCCATCGGGAAAAGTCTGAGCTTTTTGTGGTTGCTCCAGTCGCAATAGCTGCAGTTGTATGGACAGCCTCTGTTTGTTTCGATAATCGTATCAAACATAAGGTTGGGATTTTTCTCGATTATCGAATCGAACACTCCCGTAAGATATGGCGAGGGATAATCCTCAACCGATTCGGGGCAGTGGGGAGCGGTAAGAATATGGCTGCCGTCTGTATCTCTGAAAGCGATACCGGCGCAGTCCGAAAGGTCATCGCCGTTTTTGAGAGCGCGCAGAAGGCTTGCGGTAACCTCTTCGCCTTCGCCGAGAGTAAGAATGTCTATATAATCGTGCTTCAGGAATTCCATGCGGTCAGAAACGCTGTGACCGCCGAAAACTATTATGCATTCGGGGAATTTTTCTTTAACCGCTTTCGCAAGCGCCTTGTTATATTCAACATTCCAGACATAGGTTGAAAAAGCAGCGATATACGGATTTTCCATTTTGCTTACGATATTTTCAATATCATCTCTGCGGAAAATGATTTCAGGGAAATTGTATTCCGCAGCAATATCAGGCTGTGCTTTGCAGTACGCAACGATTGTTCCCGTTGCATACGGCAGATAAACGGATTTGTCAAACGCAAACCCAACCTGAATGAAATATATGTTTTTCAAAATCAAAACACCTGCTTTATATTGATGGCCGCCTCATAAAGGCTGCCGTAAATTGCCGAAGCGATGCCCGAATCATCAGTTTCATCGCTGCCGACAAGAATATTATTCTTGATTTTTGCGTTTATTCCCGCAACAACATCGGAAATACGGTTGCCGATAACAAAACTGTTATCGCGGTCGATTTCAATTCCGCTTTTTCTGAAATCTTCAATTGCTTTTATTATAAGACCGGGAGCGGGTTTTCTGCAGGAGCATTCAGTGCGCAACTCATCGATAACAGCCTTCGGATGATGAGGGCAATAATAATATCCGTCAAGAAGAATTTTGCTGTTTTTCTGAAAAACAGAATCAATAAAATCGTGAAGAATATCAACATCTTCAGCTTTATAAAGACCTTTTGCAATGCCTGCCTGATTGGTTATAACAATAACAAGATAACCCTTTTTCTTGAGGTCTGCTATCGCTTTATCCGCATCGGTCAGAAATTCGAATTCTTCTTTTCGGAAAAGATGAACGGTATCTTTGTTTATTGTTCCGTCACGGTCAATAAAAACAGCGCATCTTGTTCTTTTTGAAACAAGCTTTTCTTTTTCTGTTTGAGCAAGTTTATATGCATCGGGTATGCCGATATCGATAAAATATCCGTCGCTTTCAAAAACCGCAATGTCAAAGTTTTTGTTTGCAAGAACGGAATTTTCAAACGAAAATTTTTCTTCGTTTATGCATTCGAGGGCGTTTCGCCTGATGAAATACACGCCGCCGTTGATGCTTCCCGAAGGGGCAATGCCGTTTTCTGTAAATCCGCAGAGTCTGCCGTTTCTGAAATCAAGAAGACCCGAACGGTGCGCATTTTCAATATGTTTTGCCGCAAGAGTGACGGGGCATTCCGAGGCATCGTGAAACCTCTTCATTTCAAAAAGATCAACATCAAAGAAAGAATCGCCGTTGATAACGGCAATGTCGTCTTCGGTGCATTTGCCAAGGGCTTTTTTTATTCCGCCGCCCGTTCCGAGAGGAGTATCTTCACGGCTGTATTCAACTGTCAGTCCTCGGTATTTCGAACCGATTGATTCTTCGATTTTTTCTGCAAGATAACCTGTTGAAACAATAACACGGTGAACGCCGTTTGCATAAAGGTAATCGAGAAGATAAAAAATAAACGGAGTGCCGTCAATGGGCGCAAGGGGTTTGGGGATATCGCTCACGCATTCCCGAAGCCTTGTTCCGAATCCGCCTGCAAGCACAATCGCTTCCAAATCAATCCGCCTCCGCTATAATATCCTTAGTGCCGTCGGGGAGTTCAACTCCCTTGTCGTAAAACGCAACAAGCACAGTATCTTCATAATAAACAAAACGGTGCATAACATACGGCTCGATGATAAACATATCGCCCTTTTTGAATTCGTAGCTTTCTTTTTTGCCGTCAAGGCTTGCTTCAAGAAAGAATGCACCTTCAACAACAAAAAATCCTTCTCTGTTGAGAGCGTGATAATGGTTGCCTCTTTCAACGCCTGCCTTTGAGGTTACAACATTTATCTGATTATAACCTTCGTGCACGAGCTGGGTAAGAGTGCCTCTCTCATCTTCGAAAATAAAATCGGGATCAATAATTTTTATCATCTGACTGCTCCGTAGTTATATTTAAAATAAGATACAAATTATAGATTAACATATTAAAAGCGGTATGTCAAATTTATTATCAGTCGCGGCAGATGATTTTTGTTCCTTCGTTTTCAAATCTGAACTTTATTTCGTGCATATCGCAAAGCGCATTTCTGACCGCTTCCTGTTTGTCGGGGGTAACGTAAAACAGAAGGCAACCGCCGCCGCCCGCACCGAGAAGCTTGCCGCCTAGAGCGCCTGCATCAATGGCTTTCTGATAAGAAACATCTATGTAATCCGTTGAAATTTCAGAATTTATGCCTCTTTTCTGAAGCCATGTTTCATTGAGAAGAAGCCCGAAATCATCGAGAGAACGATTGCTGTTTTTAAGAATATCTTCAGCTTCGTCAACCATTTCAAGAATCCGTGTGAGTCTGTCTGTGTTCTGAGAAAGAAGCTTTTTGGTTGATTTCTGAATGTGAAACGAAAAACGGGAAAGACCCGTAAAAAACAGAAGAAGATTATTTTCAAGCTGTTGTTTTCTTTCTTTGGGGAAATCAACAGGGGTTACGGTGTATCCGTCTGCCGAAAAATCAATTCTGTTGAAACCTCCGAATGACGAGGCGATCTGATCCTGAATACCGCCGTCTTCATTGCAAAGAATGCGTTCAAGGTGAATTGCATCGTCTGCGAGTTCCCGTTTTGATTTTTCGATGCCTTGCATTGTGTAAAGCGCATTGAGCATACCGACAGAGAATGCGCTGCTTGTGCCCAGCCCTGTTTTTGCGGGCAGGTCGGCGTCGTAATTCAGGCAGATATTTTCAAGTTCAAGCCATTTCATTGCATTGCGGATTGCGGGATGCTGCACTTCGTCGCTTGAATTGACTTTTTCAATCTGAGCATAGGAAAGATATGTTTTATATTCAAACAAATCAGGAAGCTCACGCACATTGACGTGGCAATACTTATCGATTGTTGCTGAAATAACAGAACCCGAATATTTGTTGAAAAATTCAGGAAAATCCGTGCCGCCTCCGAAAAAAGACATCCGCACTGGTGTTTTGGAAATTATCATTTATAATACTCCTCAATAAACAATATTACGGGTTTTTCCGTTGAGGAATGCTTCAACATTTTCTTGGCAGATTTTCATAAGTCTTTCGCGCGTTTCAAAGCCTGCCCAGGCAATATGAGGTGTGATGTAACAGTTTTTAAGCCCGAAAAGAGGGCAGTCTGCTTCGGGAGGTTCTTTTTCAAGCACATCGAGACCCGCACCTGCGATTATTTTGTTTTTCAGCGCATATGCGAGAGCGTTTTCGTCAACAACCTGACCTCTTGAAGTGTTTATAAGCACGGCGCTTTTTTTCATTTTTGAAAGAAAATCCGCATTCACCATTTTTTCTGTTGCGGGAGTGAGTGGGCAGTGAAGAGAAATGAAATCGCTTCTTTCAATAAGTTCATCTCTGCCGCAGAATTCAACTCCGTCAAAAGGTGCGGGATGATTTGTGAAAGCGAGCACCTTCATTCCGAATGCGAGAGCGATTTTGGCGGCGGCTTTTCCGATTTTTCCGAAGCCGATTATTCCGAGTGTTTTTCCGTCAAGCTCACAGAGAGGAGCTTTCCAATAGCAGAAATCCTTGCAGTTGCTCCATTCTCCCGAGTGAACTGAATCGCTGTGAATCGCAACGGCGTTTGTGTGCTCAAGAATAAGCGCAAAAACAAGCTGAGCAACCGCCGAGGTGCTGTAAGACGGAATGTTGCATACGGGAATGCCTTTTTCTTTGCAGAATTCCCAGTCAACTATGTTGAAGCCTGTGCTGAGAAGGCCGATATATTTAAGATTTGTCAGCGTTTCAAGAAGCTCCTTGCGAAGAGGAGTTTTGTTGGTTATTATTATATCGCAATCCGCGCATCTTTCTGCAATGAGCTCTGCGGGGGTGCGTTCGTAAATTGTGCATTCGCCGAGAGCAGTGAGCCAATCCCACGAAAGATCGCCAGGATTTTCGGTAAATCCGTCAAGAACGGTTATTTTCATAGATTTTTCCTCCGAAATTTTCATTCATATAATATTATAGCATATTTTGCGAAAAATAAAATACTAAAATATTTTGTTTTTTTATTGACCGCAAGGTAAATATATTATAAAATAAAAGAACAGAGAAAAGTCAGGGAGAAGTGAGCTTTTGGGGAAAATTAAAAAGCAAAAGAAATACCTGCTTTTCGGCGGCCTGATAATGGTTGCGCTTTCGTTTGCGGTTGGCGCGCTGCTTTTTTCGCTGCAGTTTGATGAATTGTGGTGGTGGTATGCACGCACTCAGAAAAATCTTTACGAGCTTGAAATGTATATTATGCAGCTTGATCAATCGTGGAAATTTCTTGTTGCGATAACAATTCTTTTTCTGGTCAAGAGCTTTTTTCCGATTTATGCAACCTCAACGGTCTGCTTTTTATCGGGTATGTTTCTTCCGTCGTATATTGCAATCCCCGTCAATGTGCTCGGATTTACAGTGCTTATAACCGTGCGGTATTTCTGGGGCAAGCGTTTCGGCGCGGGAAGTGCGTGGAAATTTATAAGCAAAAACGAAAAATTGAAAAGGCTTATTCAGCAGGACGGAAGCGGAAATCCCGCCTTGCTTATAGCATTGAGGCTTTTACCCGGTATGCCCGTAAACAGCATTTCGGGTATTTACGGTTCGCTGAATTTCGGCTATGCCGAATTTGTTGCGCTTTCGATTATCGGCTTTATGCCGAAACTGATATCGTTTACTCTCGTAGGCCGTAATGTTTATGACCCCTTGTCGGCAAGCTTTTTGCTTCCGATAGCGATATTTATGTTTGCAACGGGGCTTTCGCTGCTGTGTGTGAACGGAGTGTGGACAACTGTTGAAAAAGCGGTTGAATTCACAAAGAATCATAATAACAGAAAGGAAACTGAAAAATGATTAAAACAAGCGATTTGAAAATCAGGCTTGCTGGCGCCGAATTTGACGGTGCACTTGCAAGAAACTATAAAAAGGAAGATATTGAGGCTCAGAAGGCAAGATATATAAGAATTGCCGAGAACTTTGAAGAGCTTTACGGGGCAGACAGAGAAGTTTCTGTTTTCAGCGCACCCGGCAGAACCGAGGTTTGCGGCAACCACACAGACCATAACCACGGCAAGGTGCTTGCAGCAAGCGTTAACCTTGATGCTGTTGCAGTTGCGGGCAAAAACGATGAAAACATCGTTCGTGTTAAGTCTGAAGGCTACAAAATGGATGTTGTTGATCTTTCCGATCTTGGGGTTATGCCCGCAGAAAGAGGCAAATCAGCTTCGCTCGTAAGAGGCGTATGCGCAGGCTTCAAGAACAGAGGCTATGAAATCGGCGGCTTCGATGCCGCAACAGCTTCGGATGTTCTTTCGGGTTCAGGTCTTTCATCATCGGCTGCATTCGAGGTTCTTCTCGGAACAATGCTCAACCACCTTTATAATGACGGCAGAATCAGCGCCGTTGAAATTGCTCAGATTGCTCAGTTTGCAGAGAATGAATATTTCGGCAAACCTTGCGGACTTATGGATCAGATGGCTTGTTCGGTTGGCGGCTTTGTTATGATTGATTTCAAAGATCCTGCAGTTCCTGTGATAAATAAACTCGATTTCGATTTCGGTTCATGCGGCCACGCTCTTTGCATTGTTGACACAGGCGGAAACCACGCAGACCTCACAGATGAATATGCGGCTGTAAGA
>JAZLBI010000002.1:0-3959 GCA_045613625.1 Acutalibacteraceae bacterium
CTTCCGCAACTGCACAGCAATCGCAGTCAACACTCATATTTTTCATTACATTAATATAAAGAATGTTGCCGTTGAAATATTCAACAACCGATTCCGCCGCATCTGCCATTGATTCAAGGAATGAGTCGTGGTCTGAATTCCAGAAATCTTCGGGCACACCAACTCCGTGGATATAGCCTTTTCCGTAAGACGATGCAACGCCGATTGAAAGCTGTTTTATCGCGCCGCCGTAGCCGCCCATAGGGTGACCCTTGAAATGCGAAAGAACGAGCATCGAATCATAGTTTTCAATGTTTTTGCCAACATAATTTTTCTTTATCTTTTTGCCGTTCGGAATGTCAAGCACCTTGTCGGGACCCTCTGCATCAAGCAGATCGATGGGGAATATATCCCAGCCGTGCTCTTTGAAGAGGTCAAGATGCTTTTCGGTTGTGTTTCTTGCGCCGTTGTAGGCGGTGTTGCATTCAACAACCGTTCCGCCAACGTGGTCTATAATCGGCTTCCAGAAATCAGGCTTGAGGAAATTCTGATTTCCTTTTTCACCCGAATGAACTTTAACCGCAACTCTGCCTTCAAGGCTTTTGCCAAGCATTTTATAAAGTTCAACCACCTTTTCGGGCGTTATATCTCTTGAAAAATATACATTTGCGCTCATATAAACTCCCCTTTCTTTTATTATTATATTATCATATAATCGCTTATGATTCAACCATATTCGGAAGCGGAAAAGAAGGTTATCTTGTTACCGATCGTAAGGTCTTCAAAAAACAGCTGTTCCGTTTGATATAATCAATAAATGGCAGAAATTCAAAATTATGCATTGCTTAAATAAACAACAAAACCCACGCTGTGTTGCACAGCGGCGGGTTTGTTATCCGCACAAATTAAATTCAAGAATTTTCATTTCTGCAAGTTTTTCAACAACCGCAAAAGCAAGAATAAGAATGATGAACACGGGAGCAATATATTTGATAACAACCGTGAAAAGTTTCTTTGCTTTGAAAGGTCCTGTTATTTCAACTTCTTCAATAAGAGCCTTGGGCTTAATAACATAGCCGATGAAAATGCAAGTAAAGAAAGCAACAACCGGCATAAGAATGCTGTTTGAAAAGAAATCAAACATATCAAGAATTGTTTGATCACTACCTTCTGATTTTATACTGAATTCTCCCCAAATATTGAAACCAAAGCAAGACGGTAAGCCGAGAGCAACACAGAAAGCAAAAACAATAAAGCAAATAAGTTTTCTGTTCCAACCCAACTTATCTTTCAAAATAGAAACTATAGTTTCCATAAGTGAAATTGATGATGTAAGTGCCGCAAAAAGAACAAGAAGGAAGAAAAGTGCACCGATAAATGCGCCGCCCTTCATACTCTCGAAAACCTTGGGAAGAGTTATGAACATAAGGCTCGGGCCTTTGCTGAGTGAAGTTTCGTCTCCGCCTGAAAAAGCAAAAACAGCGGGCACAATCATAAGACCTGCAAAAAAAGCAATTCCCGTATCAAAAATTTCTATCTGTCTTACGGATTTTTCAATGTTGACGTCTTTCTTCATATATGAGCCGTAAGTTATCATAATGCCCATTGCAAGCGACATTGAATAGAAAAGCTGACCCATTGCCGCAAGAACGGTTGTTCCGCTGAATTTGCTGAAATCGGGTTTAAGGTAATACTTAACACCCTCAAGTGCACCCGGCATAAACATTGCATAAACTGCAATGAAAACAGTGAGAACCACAAGCACGGGCATCATAAATTTGCTTACCTTTTCAACGCCCTTTTCAACACCGAAAAGAACAACAACAGCCGTAAGTGCAATAAAAATCAGAAACCAACCTACAGGCTCCATAAAATGCTCTTTATCGTAAACAAAATTCACAAAGAAATCATCCAAAGCTGCTTCGTGCATTCCGCCCGACACAAAAACAACAAGATATTTTGTAACCCAGCCGCCGATAACCGAATAGTAGGGAAGAATGAGTGCCGGGATCATCGAAGCAATAATGCCGATAAACGAATATTTTTTATTAAGCTTATTGAATGCACCGATTGCACTCTGTCCTGTTTTTCTGCCGATTGCAATTTCTGCAGTCATAAGCACAAAACCAAAAGTAACTGCTAAAACAAGGTATACAAGCAGAAAGATACCGCCGCCGCACTTCGCCGCAAGATAAGGGAAGCGCCATATGTTGCCAAGACCGACAGCAGAGCCTGCCGCCGCAAGAACAAAACCTATTTTACCTGTAAAACTGCTTCTTTTCTCTGACATAAAATCTCCTTTTCATCAGACACTCTCACGGTATTTCTTTCGAGCGTATCTGAAAATAATGTATGCAATGCAGATAAGCGCAAATATGCCTATGAGCACTGCGTATTTCTGAGCTTCGGGGGTCATAACCTCGCCGTTATCAGCAATATTCTGAGCATCACCGCCGAAGAATATTGAACCTGAATCTTCTGTGGGAATGTGGTTTTTGACATCATCCCAGAGTGTGCTCATAAGAGCAAGGGTTTCGGGGCTGAGGTTTGTGAAAATCTGAGTTTTGAATTTTCCGTCTTCGGGATAAAGAATTTCGTTCTGATAAAGTGAATATTCGGGATTTGAATAAACCTCTGTGTGAGGGCTTGCATAGCAGATATATTCCGCATTCGCAAGCGCAACATCGGGTTCAAGAAGGAAGTTGATATAAAGCTCTGCCGCAAGCTTGTTTTTGGTACCCTTAAGAACGCAAGCGCTGTCAACAAAGAAATTCACGCCTTCATCGGGGTAAACAAAAGCAAGGTCAGGATTATTTTCCTGCATGGTGAGGAAATCGCCCGCATAATAAGGCGCAAGCGCAGCCTCGCCCGCTTCCATCTTGAGGAAGATTTCATCGTTTACATAAGAGGGAGAAACCTTCTTCTGCTCTTTGAGAAGCTCTGCGGCAACTCGCCATGAAACTTCGCTTTCATTGTTATAATCCATACCGAGAATATTCTGAGCAATAGCAAATGCATCTCTCGGATTATTGAACATCAGAATGCTGTTTGAATAATTCTCATCCCAGAGCGCAGTCCAGCTTGTGGGAGCCTCTTCAACCATCGTTGTGTTATAGATAAGGCCAACCATACCGACTGTGTAGGGCACGGAATATTCATTCTTGGGGTCGTGGGGAAGATTCTGATATTTTTCGGGAATATATTTATAGTTGGGTATATTCTCCAAATTGATTTTTTCAAGCATACCCTCGGTTATCATTCTCTGAATCATATATTCCGAAGGAATTACGATATCATAAGAAACGCCGCCGCTTTTGAGCTTTGAATACATAACCTCGTTGTTATCGAAGGTATCATAAACAACCTCTATGCCGTATTTTTCTTCGAATGCGGCATTAACATCGAGAGTGCCGTCTGCACCGTCTGAAATATATTCGCCCCAGTTATATACATAGAGCTTTGTGCCTCGAAGGGCATCAATATCGCTTTGGTCTGCCGCCGATGCGATCACACAAGGAACAAAAGCGATAATAAAAGCAACAATTGCTGCTGTTATTTTTTTCAACAAAAGTCACTCCTTTGCGAAAAACTTATTTTTTCTTCTTTGCCTTTTCTTCACTCTTGGACTGAGCAACATTATAAAGAATAAGCAACAGAAGAATGCTCAGGAAAATAAGCGCAGAAAGCGCATACATATCGGGTTTGACTCTCTTCTTTGTCATCGAGAAAATCGCGATGGGAAGAGTCTGGAAACCGGGGCCGCCCGAAAAATAGCTGATAATGAAATCATCGAGCGAAAGGGTGAAAACGGTTATCATACCCGTAATAATGCCCGGCATAATCGAAGGAAGAACAACCTTGAAAAACGCGGTTGCGGGTTTGCATCCCAAATCCTGCGCAGCTTCTGCAAGGTTTCTGTCTGTCTGTCTGAGTTTGGGCAGAACATTGAGAATGATATAAGGCAGGCTGAATGTTAAGTC
>JAZLBI010000003.1:0-4951 GCA_045613625.1 Acutalibacteraceae bacterium
CGGTATTCTCGGGTGAATTTCATAGTTCGTACGGGACAATTTCCTTAACCATCCGGTCGCCGTTGTAACCCTGCTTAAGGTTAACGCCTACTTCTCTTGCAGCTTCCATCTTGAACTGGTCAAGAGCGGCTCTTGCCTGAGGCACTACTGCGTTGTTCTTTGACATTTTGTTTACACCCCTTTGAATTCAATTTGCGTTTGCTCTATTATTTTTGCAATCCGTTCGGGGTTTATTAATGTTAATTTTTTGATTATTTTGAAAGTTTTGAAAAGCAAAAGCACCGAGTAACACACTCGGTGCTTTTGTCAAAGTTTGGGTAGATATATGAATAAGTTATTTCAAAATTGAAACGGCATCGGAAATTGTTTTTTCCATTGCTTCTCTGCCGTATTTATCAACTTCGGATTTGTTCTTTTCACCATGAGTAAGACATCCTGCGCCGCCGATGCATCCGCCGATACAAGCCATACCTTCGATAAAGTTTGCATCAAGAACATTCTTGCTCTTTTTAAGAAGCGCAAGCTTGCAGGCTTCAATGCCGTCGCAGACTGCGGGTTTGAGGTCAAACTCAATATTCTGCTCTTTCATTGCCTGAGAAACCGCGTCCGAAAGGCCGCCGCTTCTTGCAAAAATTCTGCCGAAATATGATGCATTATCAAGCACATCTTCATCGAGGGTAGTGATGTCAATATCCTTGCTGTCGAAGAGTGCCTGAAGTTCTTCAAAAGTCAGAACGCTGTCAACATAAGGCTTGACTGATTCAAGCTGAGCTTCCGCTTTCTTTGCGGTGCAAGGTCCGATAAAAACAACTTTTGCGCCTTCGCTTGTTTCTTTGATGTACTTTGCAAGCGCCGCCATAGGTGAAAGATTATGCGAAATATGCTCGGCAAGCTGAGGGAATGTTGTTTTAACATAAGTTACAAATGCGGGACAGCATGAGCTTGTGAGGAAACCTTTTTCGGCAAGTTCCTTTGATTCAGCCATCGCAACCATATCCGCACCGAGTGCAGCTTCAACAACAGTGAAGAATCCGAGTTCTTTGAGCCCGCTGATAACCTGACCGAGCTTCGCATAAGTGAACTGGCTTGAAATTGACGGAGCAACAACTGCGTAAACCTTATATTTTTTGTTTTCTTCGCTCTTTTTGATGATGTCGATAACATTCACCATATAAGATTTATCCATTATCGCACCGAAGGGGCATTGATAAACGCAGGCACCGCAAGCTGTGCATTTATCGTTGTCAATTGTTGCGGCTTTGTGTTCGTTCATCGAAATCGCCTTGATTTTGCAAGCACTCTGGCAAGGCCTTTTTCTGCTTACGATAGCTGTATAAGGGCAGACCTTTGCACAGGCGCCGCATTCAACGCACTTTGATTTATCAATATGGGCAACATGGTTGTTATCAAATGTGATTGCGCCTTTTTTACAAACATCCTCGCAACTGTGAGCAAGGCATCCTCTGCAGGCATTTGTTACCTCGTAACCCCCGACGGGACATTCATCACAGGCAATATCGATAACTTCAATAACATTATGGTTGTTCTTATCGCCGCCCATAGCAATCTTCACTCTTTCAGCAAGAATTGCACGCTCTTTATAAACACAGCAACGCATTGTAGGTTCGTTACCGGGAACAAGATTTTTGGGGATATCGAGAATGTTATCATACAAGGTATCATTCCATGACAGTCTTGCAACTTCACGCAGAACTTTGTATTTAAGATATTGAACTTTTGTATCAAACTTTCTCATAGTCTACTCCTTAAAAATAACTCACTTTAATGCGTTTACCCATCTTTCTGAGGCAAGCTGAAAGCTCCTCAACAAGATTCATTTTTATGCTGAAATTAATGGGAAGATCAGGATTCTGATGAGCAGGATTTATTGCTCTGCCCACATAGAAATTTATATCAGTTGCTTCCTCAAAAAGCAAGCGGGAGATTAAGGAAGCACCGTCACGCCTTAAGCTCCAATGCTCATAATGTTCGTTTTCGCCTAGATAATCCTTTGCATATTCGAGAACTTTGTTTACGGTGATAACACCCTCTGTTACAAGGTCAACTCCTTCGATTTCTGCTATCGGAGGCACATCGGCTTTCTCAAAATTAAGGCTTGCCTTAATCGGTTTATTAAGATATTTTGCGGCAATTGATGAGGTTGTGCCGCCGCAGATGATGTGCTTGCCCTCTTTTGAGAAAAAGAGTGACATCATTCTGTTGGCATCATCTCTGTTTGACGGAGGGCCAAAAAGAATATTCATCGGCTCACGTTTTCTGATCCTCACAACGCAAGCTGTTGCGTCATCGCCGGGCTTTTCGCCATAAAGCTTATAACATTCATCAACAAGAATAGTTGAAAGGGTTTTGGCGGTATATCCGACGGGAGCAAGAGTTTCAATGAACGAAATTATATCTTCACGTTTCCAACCGAAATTATATGACATTCCGATTCCCGCATGGGGGCAGCCATCGCTCATTGCAACAAAAATATCGTTTTCACGAAGCTTTATTATGCTTTTATAAATCTTTTTGCCGCCGATATTCATTTCCGTTTTTGGATAATCATAATTCTGCTCGTCACGGATAACAATTACCTGCGGATTATCATATTGGATAACCTCTGCGGTTTCGTTGTTTTGGAGGTGGATAATGGTAAAGGTTGAATATGCAACTCCCCTCACGGAGCAAACCGGAAGAGTTGCCGCAATGGTTGAAACGCATTCTTCAATGGGAAGACCCTCTGCCATCATAGTTGAAATTATCTTTGATGTCAGTGTTGAAAGAATACTCGCTTTTACTCCGCTGCCAAGACCGTCGGCAAGAACGATAACGGTCGAGTTGTCGTCCTGCTCAACAACGTCAACGTGGTCGCCGCAAAGCTCTTCGCCGTAGTGATTAACGCTTTTGTAGCCGATATCTGCACACAAATCATTCATCAGTAATCGACTCCTTCAGCTTTGCAAGAGCAATTTTTGTTTCTGCGGCAGTTTCACCGAGAAGAGATGCAATTTCCTGAACTATTCGCATCTGTTTTTCAACAACTTTGTCAGCAACCTCAACCGTCTGGCGGCTGATGTTTTCTTTCTTTTCGTGCTCTGCTTCTTCATCGGTTACATCACGCATAATTCCGATAAGAAGGTGCGAATCATGGTCATAAACAACCGTCTGCTCAACATATCTCTTATATTCCGCAAGATATACACGCTGGTCACGCACATCTCTGCCCGTTGAGAGAACGGTCATAAACACGCTCGGGTCAAGGATTCTGACAACCTGGTCGCCGAGAACATCCGATGCACTGCGGATATTCATAATCTTTCTTGCGGCGGTATTTATCTGCTGAACTTCAAGCTGTTCGTTGAGAACAATAAGTCCGTTGGGAGTATTCTTAACAATTGTATCTGAAAAGCTTTCGGCTTTATCCTTAAGATAAGGCAGACACATAGAGCTTTCAGCCTTGCCCTGAGAAATAGCTATTGCCTTTTCACGGCAGGTATTATATCCGCAGGAGCCGCAGTTAAGTTCATCGGAAGGCTTGAATTTGCCCATTTGACGGAGAATGTTGTTTATTTCAATTTCGGAAGGCAACGGAAGCTTTCTTTCGATGAAGCTGAAATTCTTCTTGAGTTCAATTACTTTGGGCTGATCAACCTCAAAATCCTTGCTGCCTGCATAATTGGCAACTTCAATATAATCTTTTATATTTGACGTATGATGGTATTTTTCGATAACAGGACCGCCGACACAGCTGCCGACACAAGCAGACATCTCAATAAAGCACTTATGAATCTTGCCCTTTTCGATATCTTTGAGCACGGCAATACAGTTTTCAACGCCGTCAATGGCAACATATGTATAGTCGCTCACTTCGCTCATTGTTTTGAGCACACCGCCGGTTGTGGGGAAGAATCTCGCACGGCTGAATTCATCTTTATCGGAAACTGCTTCAAGCTCTATGTTTTCTTCCTTGAGCCATTCTGTAAGTTCTTCAAAAGTGAGAACAGCATCAGCAATGCCTTCGTAATATTCAGCCTCATCCTTCTTTGCAACGCAAGGACCCACAAACACGGTTTTTGCATTAGGAATACGCTTCTTGATATCCTGACAATGAGCCTGCATAGGCGACATAACATCAGCAAGATAACCGAGCGCTACAGGATAATGCTTCTGGATAAGCAAATTTATCGAATGGCAGCAGGAAGAAATAACAACATCTCTGTCTTCCTCTGTAAGCATTCTCTCGTATTCATTTTTGACGATAGTTGCACCGATTGCTGTTTCTTCAACATCAAAAAAACCAAGTTTCTGCAATGCGGAACGCATAGCATTTATACCCGCACCGTCATAGTTTGCAATAAACGAGGGGGCAAGGCTCACAACAACAGGATCTCCGCTCTGAATAAACACCTTGACTTTTTCAACCTCGTTGACAATTTCCTTTGCATTCTGGGGACACACAACAAAGCACTGTCCGCAAAGAATGCATTCGTTGCCTATAATATGTGCCTGATTGCCCGAAAAGCGGATAGCTTTGACCGGGCAATGGCGGATACATTTATAACAGTTTTTGCAGTTTGATTTTTTAAGAGTAAGGCAATTCATAAAATATTACTTCCCTTCAACTGCCGATAAAATGTTTTCTTTAAAAAACTCTTTAAAATTCTCTTTTGTTATGCCGACGTGAATATCATCATTGACCTGAATTGTTACACCAACGCGATTACACTTGCCGATGCAAAAGCTTCCGGCAAGTGTAACCTCGTCTTCAAGATGATGTTCTTCAACGGCTTTCTGAAGGAGTTCAACTATTTCGGGTGAACCCTTCAGGTGGCATGAACTACCCACGCAAACCTGAACAATCACCATATTTTACACCTTCGCAATAACTTCTTTTGAGAAGAATTCGTCTACTGTTTCGGGAGTTACCGAGAAGAAATTATCGTCAACG
>JAZLBI010000004.1:0-20311 GCA_045613625.1 Acutalibacteraceae bacterium
GGTTATTTTTTCAATAAATGTATCTGCGTTGTTGATATCGGCATCAAACTGCATACCCGTTTTTCCTTCTGATGGGGCGAAACGGATGCTGTCAATGCTGACGCTGCTTTCCCCTTCCGACGAAAACTCAAAACTGATTTCTTTCGTCTCGCTGAGCCTTGAGCACGGGCGTGATGCCCCTCCCTCGTTGCCGTAAAGATAAAGCTTATTGAGATTCAGCGTTATGAGATGCCACTCACCGTCGGCGGGAATAACCGCCTGAATATCCTTTGTGCCATCAACCTCGGGAGCATACCAGAGAAGCTCATTCACACCGAATTTAACCTTTTCAAGCGTAACATCCTTATCGCCGTTGTTTCTGAGATAAAAGCTCATCTTGCCGTAATCGGTGTAATCCGCATCGGTATCGTGAAGCGGCTTTGCAAGAACACCTTCTTTAAATGTTGTGAGAGGGCTTGCGCTGAAGCTGTTTTCGCTGCTTTTAACTGTCATTGCTCCGTCTGCATAAGAGATTTCAGCACCCTCGGCAACCCATGAATCATAGTATTTTATGTATGTGTCACCATTCATAACGTGCCATGTCAGAGAATCGGAGCAATCGGTCCACGCTCTGTCGAGCCAGTAATGCTTGCTGACCGTGTCATCGGTTATAAACTGACTTACGGGCATTGCAGGAACGCCGTCTGCACTTGCATAAAGATTCGCGCTCATATTGCTCAGGCAGTATGCATAGGTTGCAGAGCACGGATTTTCAACATATTCGCTGTATATTTTAACAGTATCAAGTGACACTATTTCGGCTTCTGCCTGAACATAAACACCGTCTGAACCGCAAACAGCAAAACCGCGAAGCTCATTTTCATCGCAAGCAAGTCCGTCTCCGACATTTTCAAAAGTAACATACACAGCACCGTCGCGGATTTCGGCTTTTTTCATTACGGGCGCGGTATAAACACCGCCTCCGCCGTAAACAAGATTTTCAGCCGCAACCGCCATTCGCTGACCGATTTCTTCCTTGCATTCAGGATGAATCGCACCCGCTTCGGGAATATATGTGAGCGGAACATCGTAAATCGGTATCACCGCTCTTGATTCGGGGCGAAGCTTCTGAATTTCGGTGAAAACCATATTTCTTTCGGGAATCATAAATGTATCATCGGAATAAATAAAAGACGCAAGCTGACTGAAAATAAACGGCATAAGTTCATTGTTATAGCCGAAAAGCTCGGAATATGACCTTTGCATAAGGTCAAAGGCTCTTGAATATCTTTCTGCACTTCTGCCGATATCGGATTCACCCTGATACCATATCATACCCGCGGGTCTGAAATTGCCGAGAGCTTCAATTTTATGGTTATAGTTTGCGGTCATATCCGAATAAACATCCTGACCCGTTGTTTTCCACTCAGAAAGTTCAATGTAATCACCGGCAGAAACAATATCATTTTTCACTTCATTGTCGCCGTCGATTGCTTCTCTTGAAAGCCACGATGCGATTGCCGAGCCGCCGAGCGATGCATTGAGAATTCCGATGGGCATATCAAGCTCTTTCATAAGGTCTGCAGCAAAAAAATACGCAACCGCACTGACATTATAAACAGCCGTGTTTTCACCCGTTACCCATTCAGCACCCTCAATGTTGAGCTGAGGCTCCGCATAGGTGAATTCGGGAGCAACCGTGTTGCCGGGATAACCGGGTACAAGAAGCACTCTGAGCCATTTGCTGAGCTTTTCTCTGTTTTCAAACATAGCTCTGCCCGTTCTTGACTGCGAGAGCGGATACATCATATTGCTCTGACCGCTCGCAAGCCAGAGTTCACCGAAAACAATATTTTCAAGCCTTGCAAACCCATTTCCGTTTTCTTTGAGAATAACGGTATATTCATCATAGCTTCCCGAAGGAGCGGTGAATGAAACTGCAAAAGTTCCGTCTGATTTTGTGGCAGATTTTCCGCTTCGGCAGAGATTTCCGCCCGCATCATAAAGCTCTGCGGTTATGTTTGCGCCCGCTTTTGCCGTTCCCGCAAAAACGGCATCTTTATTCTGCGCAAAGAGCATATCATTGCCGTAAACATTATAAAGCTGTGCCGTTGCATTTTCTGCAGATGCAACCGCAAAGCAACCGCAAAACATCAACACGGCAAGAACAGCAGAAATTATCTTTTTCATCATATCACCTTATATTTTCAAAGTTTGCACGCATTTCATCGGTTGTTCCCGTTGTGATGCTGTAATTATATTCTATGGGAGAGAAACTTTCAAAAGTTTTGTACTCCACTGCTGCAATATAAGAAGTCGGCAAATCCGACGAAGGGTCAGTTTTGGTTGTTTTTTCACGGTCAGATACACCCGCAAGGAAGGTTGCGTTATGCGGAACATAAAGACCGATGCCGAAGCTGTCATCGCTTTCGCCGATGAACGCCGCCCAATTTTCAGTTGAAGTAAAATTGGGATAGCCCGCATCGGGCCAGAAAATCAGCTTGTTTTCATAAGAAAGATTTTTATCGCCTGTCCACGGTTTATCGCCCGAATAATAAACAAACCTGTTGAACGGTTCAATGCAATAAAAAGCGGGGAGCTCCTGAGTTGTGTGGGTGCTCGGATAACCTGAAAAATCAACAAATCTGCACGAAACATTCACGCATCCGCCGCCTATGCTGTAAGTTGCTTCCAT
This sequence comes from Acutalibacteraceae bacterium, assembly GCA_045613625.1. Lineage (GTDB taxonomy): Bacteria > Bacillota > Clostridia > Oscillospirales > Acutalibacteraceae > CAG-177. Next base: position 2,675 of record JAZLBI010000004.1, read on the forward strand.
ATATGACGGAGTTATATCCTCGGCAGGTTTCGCCCAATCGAGCGGACGGCACTTTATATAGATATAATCTTCTGCGCAAACAAGGTCAACTATCTTGCTCGCTTCGTTATACTGATTGCCGCCCTGAACGGGATTATAGTTCCATCTGTTTTCGCCGTAGTAGCCGCAGTCATATTCCCATGTGCCGTAATACGACTGCTGAACAAGTCTGCCCGTATCGTGGCGGTTGATAAGATTAACATTTTTATTGGCAGCCCTTGCGCCGTAACGCTCCGAAGCGTTTGAATCGACATAAACTCTGCCGTCAACCTTCACGGCTTCAACATCGGAATCAAGATCTTCAAGATAATCAAGCGCTCCGCCCCAGAGAAGATCAACGCCGATTTTATAGCCGCCGCTTTCTATATAGACATTTGTATCGGGCACTTTGCGGTTGAAAACACCCGCCCCGAGAAGAGAAAACTCTGCTTCTTCTTTGTTGAGCGGCTCAACGGAAATTCCGCAAAGCGAATTTGACTTTGCCTTATCGAGAACACCGTCTATAAAACTGTAAAACGGTTTTGTTCCGTCGGAGGGTTCAAGAAAAAATTCTTCGGAATATTCGCTGCCTTTCGAAGTGTATGTGACAACGCCCTTCATATAAGCATCCGATTTATAGCTGATGCCGTAATAATTGAACATTCCCTCTGCATCAAACTCAAACTCTGCCTTATCTTCGATTATTCCGTTTTCAATCCCTTGCGAAGAAACGGGAAGAAGATCAAAAGAGCTGAAATCCTCATCCGTTCTGCCGGGCAAAAAGCTGAGAACATACGAAGGGAACAGCATTATAAACGCAAGAATAAGAGAAATTATCTTTTCCAAAACGCCACCGCTTTCTATTTATTGATACAATAAATATTATCACGCAAAACAACTCAAGTCAACAAAAAACACCCTGCAATTCACAATACTTTGCAAGGTGTTGGTTTTTATATAGCTTTTAAAAGCAGCATAAAGCCCGTGAGAATAACACAAAAGCCGATTCTCTCAGAACAAGAGATTCGGCTTTTAGCTTTGAACTGTATAGGTGCATCTTCCGATTGCATATTTATTTGCCCGAAATTATCGGCGCAAATATGTAACCAAGAGCTGCACAATTAAGAATGCGGTGTTGATACCGGTAAACATCAGCATATAGCGTTTAAAACCTTTAGGCTGATGCTTCAGGAATTCCTTGAGAGTAATCAGACTTGCCAACGAGGAAATAATAATACCGAGTGAACCGACATTGACAGCCACAAGCAAATCTGATGAATATGCAACATCCGTAAACTTTGAAAGGAATATGGCAGTGGGAACATTACTTATAAACTGGCACGAAACGATACCTGCCAGCAACACGTTTTCTCCGTTCGATCCGACAATGCTCTTAATAAAGTCGCTGATAACTTCTATTCTTGCAATATTGCCTGAGAAAACAAAGAACACACAGAATGTGGCAAGAAGTGCATAGTCAACTTCTTTAAAACGTTTTCTGTCCATAACAAGAATTGTCAACACAACAACGCCCAAAACAATCCAATGGTTGATTACGCGGAAAATGCAAAGGATAACCAGAACAAACAACACAACATAAACAGCCAGTTTTTTCTTCTTGATATTCAATTCTTTGTCATTAACAAGCGTAAGGCTTTCGTTTTTGATGAACAAACCGCTGATGAACAGCATAACCAAAATAGTTGCCGCCTGCACTACCAAAGCAGATAAGAAATCAGCCAATCCCATTTCGTAGAACGAGAACAAATAAAGGTTCTGGGGGTTGCCGTACGGGGTAATCATACCGCCCATATTCGCCGCTATGGTCATCAGGATGAATGTTACGCCCAGATATTTATCGTTCCCCGTTGAGTGCATAACGATATATGCGAGCGGCAAGAATGTGATAAGTGACATATCGTTGGCAACGATCATATCGAAGAAATATGTGCCGAAAACCAACGCATAAATCACAGATCTTCTTGTGTGGAACAGACCAATCATCTTTTTGGATATCAGTTCAAACACTTCTGTGTTTTTCAATCCCACAACAACTGAAAGCATGCAGAACAACGCAATCAGAGTTTTTTCTTCAAAATAATGTAAGTATTGTGCATCGGGCGGAACAAAAAAACAGGTGATGACAGCCGCAACAATAGCGACCGATAATACCACTTCTTTTTTTACAAAGCCGACTACCTTATCCTTAATTTTAACAAGTGTACCCATAATTTCCTCCGCTTAATCCTCGTGCTTGTCGGAAATACGAGCTTCTTTAATTCCGTTGCGGCGGCAATACTCCTGTGCGAGTGAGCCTTCACTGCAATAAACAACTACTTTTTCTTCGCAACCGTCAAAAATTCCCCAACCCATATCCTTAACAGAATCAGGAATGATAACCGTATCAAGGCTTGTGCATCCTCTGAACACACAGTCGTCAATTTTTACAACGCTGTCGGGAATCTCGATTTCATCAAGAAGAGAGCAGTTGCAGAAAGCGCCTTCACCGATTTCGTTAACACTGTCAGGCATGGTAATACGATTAAGTTTTTTGCTGTCACAGAATGCCCAATCGCTGATTACCGTTACGCTGTCGGGAATGTCATACTGAACCTCACGGCTGCTTGCGGGATATGTGATAAGAACCGACTTGTTTTTATTGAACAAAACGTAATCATTTCCGTCACGCTTGTTGGGCTCTGACTTATAATACTTATTTTTGGATTCAACCTTAATGGACTTCATATTCTCACAGCCTCTGAAGGGAGCATCCGAAATGCTTATTACAGAAGCGGGAATGGTAACTTTGGTTAAAGACTTACAGTTTTTGAAAGCGCTCTTACCGATTTTTCTGAGGCCTTCGGGCAATTCAACAGATGAAAGATTAGTGCATCCGTTGAACACAAGGTCGTCGACCTTTGTTACAGAATCGGGAATAACAACCTTTTCAAGGCCTATGCAATCCGAGAATGCATTTTCTCCGATAATTGTGAGTTTTGAAGGCAAATCAATTCCCTTAAGGCTTTTACACGAGTTGAACACGCCGCCGTAAAGCTCTGTAAGACCGTCAGGTAATTTGACCGACTCAAGCGTTGCGCAGTTTTCAAAAGCTCTTTCGCCGATTTTTATGCAATCATTGTCAACAACAAGCGCCTTCATATTTACGCAGTCACGGAATGCACTTTCGCCGACACGAACAGTCTTTTTGGGAATGCGCATTTCTTCAAGCTTGTTACAGCCGCGGAACGCCTCTGTTTCAATCTCTTCAAGGCTTTCGGGCAGAGTGATTTTATGTAACTGCTTTCTGTCTTTGAATGCGCCTGAACAAATAACACGAACGCCCTCATCAACATCAATGGTTTTACCGTTATCTTCACATTTCTCGAGCTTTCCGTCAGCAAGAGTCAGTCTGTCCATTGCCTCTGCGGGAAGGTCTCTGACCATAGATCTGATAAGCTTGTCCATATTATCAGCGGTGCTGTGATGGGTGTTTGAAAGAAGAATCTCAAATGCGGGAGGAACTGCAGCAGCATCGTCAAGATAAATCGGATAGAGTCTCTTTCCGTTTTCACGAGCTACGATGATTTCCATACCGCAGAAAGGAGAGGTCATTGAAGATTCTGAAACAAACAGAACAACTGCAGAACAATCTTCGATTCTGTGACGGAGCTCATCTCTGAAATCGTTTCCGTTTTCGCAGGATTCATCATACCATATGCGGTATTTTCTGTCATGCAAAGCATCCAAAATGGGATAAACCTTTGCTGTATCTCTGTGAGAATAGCTCACAAAAAGATAAGGCTCACTGCCTGTATAAGCTTCAAATTTTGTTTGAATATCCGCAAATTCTTCCGCCGCAGAATTTGCTTTTGCTGTTTTCGCGGTTTGATTAGCCATAGTTTTAACCTCCTGAATAATTAACCGGATTTGGTTGTTTGATATTTTCACCCGGCTCCCTCTATTTTATCACTGCGTATCCGATAACTATTCAGATACATTCTGAGCCTTTGACAAATATCAAAACGAACACACTTGTTCGACACCAATAACTATTATATTATAATATTCGACTGACCTTTTGTCAATTATTTTAAATAAAGAAAAGAGAAAATCAGATTCTCTCGTTTTTTGCAAGCTCATAATTGGAATATGAGCGGTCATCTGTCACTTCTTTTATAACTTTTATGAACTCAGGCATTTTCACCTGCTCATTTTCATTGCTCAGTTCAACCTCAACAACAGCCTTATCGCTCCAGAACGGATATATATCAATTTCAAAATATTGCGAGCCGTAGCTGAGACAATATCGGGTTTTACGAATCTGTCTGAGCGAAGTGTCTGCCTCCATAAGCGCCGCAAGATACTCCTTTTGGGTCAGCCTTTGCTCAATTTCAACACGCTTGATATCGGAAACACGGATTTTTTCTGTTTTGAAATATATGTAGTTTCCGTCAGCGCCTCTCTGCCTTACCCTTGCCTCGTGGCCGTCATCGGTTTTAAGATAAGTCTGAATAATCTCAACCTTGCGGCAGTTGGGAAGCGATTCAAGATAAGCGATATCAGGATATTCAACAAGATATTTATGTTCAATTTCCAGCGGCTCGGGCTCACCGAGAACCGCTGAAATTTCTTCAATCAGCTTTTTGATTTTGCCTTCAAAATCCGTATCATTGCAAATGACCCTGAAATGCGGATGACCTGTCCACGCCGAAATCAGTGCATCGTCAAGCGCTCTTGCCTGCTCAACGGTTTCTGTTCTTGCTCCGTTGTTGCTCAGTGTATAAAATTCTTCCGCACCTTTTGCAGCTGTCACAAGATGGAAAACTGCATCATAGCCGTCGCGCAAATCAATCTCACTTTTGTTGAGTTTCGCGCAAGCAACATCATAATCTTCAGCTGTCATATATGCCTTGCAATCGGTTATTCCTCTGTCACACACAACGAGAATTTTCTCTTCATTCATTGAGGATGCCGCTTGCAAAAAAGCAGCCTCCTTTTCAAGCTGAAGTTTCAAATGACAAAGCTGATAATCAAGGTTCGTTCCGCAGGTCCACGGCGCAACGCCGCCCGATATAAGCTCCGTTGCGGTTTCAGGAACAACCAGAACAACATAGCCCATTTTCGAAAAATAGCTGCTGATTTTGCTCAATGCAGTTGTTTTGCCCGCGCAAGGGCCTCCTGTTATAACGATTTTTGTTACACTCATTTTATACCTCCCGCGAAACTTTTTCTCCGATTCTCGGATTAATATTTAAAATCTGAATATTCAACCTTGGTTTCAAGGCCTGCCGATGCCTTGTTGACTTTGATGAAGGTGTATTTTACACCGCCCATCTCGGCTTTCATATTTATATTGTGACTGAGCGAAACAAAGCGGTTGTTTTTTGCATCGATTTTTGCGCTGATTGTTACCTCTGTTGTTTTTACAGTCATCGTATCAACGCTTGCACCAACCTCTTTAAGACCATCTTTGATTTCATCAACATCTTTATAGTCCTTTGTGAATCTGCCGAGTGCACTGCTTCCCTTTTTGGGGTTTGTTTCATTGATAACCGTTATTTTCACATTATAATATTTACCGTCGCTTGAAAGAGTGCAGCTTGCGGATGAAACATCTGCCGCCTTGAGCGAGCTTTTAACAAGAGAATTGCCGTCAAACTTGCCCTTGCTGACGGTTGATGTTGAGCTGCCCTCACCGAGGAAACCTCCTATCGCATCACGCACAGCGCTTATGCTTGAAAGAGCGCCCATTTCAAGGTTGCTCAGAACGGTGTTTGTTGATTTCTTATATCCGGGTTTCTTGCTTGCCGCTTCTGCCGCCGCCGAATTATAAAGCTTGACTATATCTGATTTGCTTGTGGGTGCGGTAACTTTTTTGGTCGTTGTTACCTTTTTGGTTGTTGTCGGCTTCTTTGTTGTCGTCGGCTTTTTGGTTGTTGTTTCTTTCTTTGTTGTTGTGACCTTCTCGGTTGTTGAAGGCTCTGTTGTTGTTTCTTCAACGGTTGTTGCTTGTGTTGTGATTTCGGTTGTGCTTTCTTCTTCCGTCAATTCAACAACAGGCGGGAATGTCGGATATTCTTCAGTAACGCCTTCTGCGGTTGTTGATGAAGTTGTTGTTTCGGGTTGCTCGTTGCCGTTGCAGGCTGCAAATGATGCAGCAATTATCATTGCGGATAACACTGCAAAAAACTTTTTCATTCTGTTCATACTGACTCCTCCTGAATAATATACAATTATATCATATAGTATTTATTTTTTCTACAAAAATATGAATAATATTGCAAATTTATATTTTTTCTGCTACACTTTTGCGGAGGTGTTTATTTTGAAAATCAAAAAATTTATAAAAAAACTAATAAAAAATATTGTTGCACTCGCAATAATCGCCGCAATGCTGGTTGTGTATTTCAAAGTCAACATAACCGCAAGTTCGGATTTCACAATTGCATCGGCAACAGAAAAAGAATTTCATCTGACTGCTCACAGAGGTCTTTCATCCGTTGCGCCCGAAAACAGCGCTCCCGCACTTGAAGAAGCGGGCAAAGCGGGCTTCTATGCCGCTGAATTTGATATAGATATAACCGCAGACGGTGTCTGGGTTATGATTCACGACGATACGGTTGACCGAACGATGAGCGGCACCGGCGAAGTTAACTCACTCACATACGCCGAAATACTTGATATGACAATCGACGAAGGCAACGGAATTGAAAATTATCCTGACCTGAAGATTTCAACATTTGAAGAAGCTCTTGAAATATGCAAAAAATATTCAATGAGGGCCATGATTGAAGTCAAAGGCGGCAAGCCCGAAGATATGCAAAGCGTGATTGATATAATTGCGGCATCAGGCATAGAAAATCCGCTTATCATTGATTTCAGCCCTGAACGTCTTTCGGCTCTCAGAGAGATTGATTCAAACATTGAAATGTGGTATCTCGTTAATAAAATCGAGGATGACACCATTGATTTTGCCGAAAAAAACAACACGGGAATCGGGTTCAACTTCGGCATTCCGAAAAACTATTTCAGAATAAAAGATGCTCAGGCAAAGGGAATTACGCTCGGCTCATGGACTGTTGATTTCCTTCCCGTTCTTGACATTCTCGTTGCGCTCGATGTTGAATACATAACAACCAACAGAATATTGCCGTAAAAAAAAGAGCTGACTCACCAAAACGGTAAGTCAGCTCTCAGTTTTTAATTAAAGACCTGCCTGTTCGAAAACCTGTCTGTTCTTAAGAACATAGTCACGGATTGCAAACATATCATAAAGTGATGCTGCAATACCGATAACACCGCCGAGGAAGAAGTTAACGCAAAGGCCGATGATGATGTTTGTGAGTGAGTTCTCATAGGACTGAACGATTCCCTGCCAGGGAGTGAGAACAGCATTTGCCTGCTTGAAGCGTGTTGTTGCAACATAGATATTCCAGCCGCCTGAAATAACGCAAACACAGCTTAAGCACTGAAGAATTCCGATGATGAGCCAGAAAATTGCGCTGAGCTTTTCTCTTTCTGAAAGGGTTTTGGTTACTGTCTGAAGGTCGTTCATAATTTCCTCTCCTTAATTCAAAGTTTAGTTTAAGTATATCACCATTAAAAAATTTGTCAATAAAGAAAACAAAATTAATGGTTGCTGAACATAATGATTTTATCTCTCTTTGTGAGCTTAACCTTTGTTTCATTAAGCGCATCGCCGAAAATAACCATCTTTCCGCCGGGGCTGACATAACCGAGAACAACAGATTTGTTATCGTGCGGCGAAGCTTCGTATGTTGCTTTGATAAGTTCAAACGCACTGCATTCTTCAGGAAGACCGTTATAGAATTTATCTGCGGTTTTAACATAAAGCTCCTTGCTTGTGAAGCTTTCGGACTCGCCGTCGTCATAAGAAAGAATATCGTTATAGAAATCAAAAAGTTCTTTCTTTTCTGCAAGCTGACAAACCATCTTGCTTATGTATCTGTTGCTTATAATAATATTGTTTACGCTGTAGTTGTGAACAACATCATAGTTTTTGGGGTTAAGAATTTCTGCAACAATATCGATGCTTTCGGGGTCAAAATTTGAATCCTCATGCTTATACTGAGCAATGATATCCTGAAGATAAACAAGATAAGTGAGCACACTCGAATCCATCTCTTCGTTTGTTACTGAGTCATCCGAAAGAATGAGCACGCTTGTGTCGCCCGTGTTGGAATCTACAAACGCTCTGATTTCATCGCAGATGGTGTCTTTATCATAAATATCGGCAACAACGCTCTTTTTGATATAAGGATAATTTTTATAATAATCCATCTTTTCAAGGTTCTTTTCGTCGTCAATAACAATAATATTAAGAACCTCTTCATCTCGGTTCTGCTGCCACTCTGAACGATATGAATTGAATCCTTCCATAATCGAAAGGCACTTGCTGTTATGGCCGAGGATAACAATGTTCTTTGTTGCCGTTTCATAATTGCTGTTTACGTTTACACTGAAATCTCTCTCTGCCGCTTCAAAATGACGGAATCTGTGCTTGGCGTGCGTATCAACCATAAAGTATTCATTCACATTGCCGTCTTCATCTGTCATAAGAGTAAGGGGAATGATATCGTTGTTCTTCTTTATGGTATTTTCAACATAATCCTCTTCATCCTTCCATTCACTGCTTGATTTTTCGGCATAAAAAGCGGCGCCGTTGTTTGAAAAAAGGGTGTTATAAACGCTGTTGAGCTCAGGCATAATTGAAAACTGAGAAAGAATCTGACCGAGAACTCTGTTAACGGCAATGGGAACGATGTTGCACTTTGCTTTCTGTCCGGCATTCTCTTTCGTTTTATAGTCAATGATTTTATTGACGAGAGAAAGAGTCCAGTCATCATTAACTTCAACAATAATCTGCTGATTATCCGCCGAATCCTCTGCTGCCGTAAAATGAGCAACCTGAACAAGGGTTTTGATGGTTGAAGCATTACCCTTATCCATTCTTTCAAGCTGTTCTTTATAATCATATTTGCAGTTGGTGTTTGAAACCTCTGCGCTGAGAATAACTATACTTCTTGCGCTTGAAATGCAGATATCGTTAAGCTGCTTCGTTGAATATGTGTCGCCTTCTCTGACAATAATCGTAAGTTTGTTATGAAGATGAAGACCGTTCGCCTTTTCTTTGGCTATTGTGTCGTCAAGTCTTTCGTGTATCTCTTTTTCAATGCGCTCCTTATCGGTGGGAGCAAAAACAATTATCGTTTCTTTGGTCTGCTTATAAAGAAAATCGTTTATGATTTCGGAAGCTCTTGTGTTCCAGTTGAGAATTACGATATGGTTTGAAAGGCTCAGTCTGCTGTTACCTGAATTTGCCTTATCAATGAAATCTGAAATCCAGTTTGAAATATAACCGATTACAGCGCCCGTAAAAACAATCATACCGAGAATAACGGTCAAAAGGCAGAAGATAACCAGCCCTGCGCTTGCACTGCCTATATCTTCAATAACATACTGAACGCAGCCTGCATCAAGAACCATTGATACGGTATAGAAAACGCAATACCAGAATCCGTTATGCTCAAGCGTTGACGGAGCAAGATAAGATATGACCGTTGCCGAAACAAGAAACAGAACGATGTTTGCAAAAATAATGCTTGCAAGAACAACCGGTCCGGGCGTTTTCGCTATACGCACGCTTACCCATTCTTTGATTTTTTTCATAAATCTCCTCCTCAAAAATGCATATTAATGCATTATTCTATAAAATTATACATTGTTATGTCGGATTATGTCAATATAATCCAATGTCTTTGTAATAAACAACAAAATGTATCATTCTTTTTTGGAACAACTTACAAAATCTTAATTTTATTTGACAAAACATTATCGGAATGCTAACATTTTAATATAACACCAAGAAAGAGAGGTTGTTTTATGTTCAAAAAATTAACAGCAGTTGTGCTTGCTGCACTTATGATTTTTCCCGTTGCGGGTGTTAACGCCTCAGCAGAAAGCACTCAAACCCCCAAAAACTATATTATTGACAACCCTTATGAAAGAGTTGACTGGGATGAATGGGGAGCATATAAAACCCAGCTTCATTCCCACACAACAGCAAGCGACGGTTTTCTCACAATTCACGAATATGTGCAGAAGCATTATGACTTGAACTATGATATCGTTGCGCTGACCGACCACGGAACTCTCAACCGAGGCTGGAATGTTGCGCCCGAAACTGTGCCTCTTATGCGCTACATAAAGAAAGAAAGAACAAAAATGGCTGATATAATTCCTCTTACCGATGAAGAATATCAGGCATATCTCAACGGCACTGCCGCATCAGAAACAAGAACTCACGAAAACGGAATGCTTGATATCCCCCTCGGAAACGAGCTTAATATGGCAACACCTTTTGCAGACTGCCACCTTACGGGCTACTATGCGGAATACGGTCAGGGTCTTGCCGGCGTTTTCGGCGATTATGAAACTCCGTCAAAGGGCGTTATGGATGCCGGCGGAATTTCAATGCTTTCGCATGTCGGCGAATATGTTTATATCGACAAAGACAGCGAGAAATATGTCGGTCAGCCCGTTGACGATTATTATGCGACCAAATTTGCACGCATTTTCATTGACTGCAAAGGCTCAAGCCTCGGTATGGGTATCAACAGTGCAACAGATGCCCACACACGCTGCGACCGCATTCTTTATGACCAGATTCTTCAGAAAACAATTCCCAACGGCGTTGTGCCCTGGTGCAACACTTTCGCGGATTCCCACAACGAAGCATCAGTAAATGACGCTTACACTATGTCTCTTATGCCCGAATTCACAACCGATGCTTTCCGCACCTGCCTTGAAAACGGCGAATATTTTTCTGTTTCACATTATTCAAACGGGGTTGAACTCAACGGAATGGAAGAAATGCCCGGTTTTGACGAAAACAAGGTTTATGAAACAAAAAGCTATCTTCTTGACAACACTCCGATGATAACAAGAGTTGCAGTTGATCAGGATAATGACACAATAACGGTTGAAGGCACAAACTTTGATGAAATCACCTGGGTTTCGGATTGCAACGTTATCCTCAGAGAAAGCAATATTTCAAGCGGCACCGCAACTCTCAACCTTCACGCAGATAACCTTCTCAACACACCGAACCTCTATGTGAGATTTTATATCACGGGCGATAACGGCATCTGTTATTCCCAGCCCTTCGTGCTCAATGTTGAAGGCGAAAGCTTTGAACCTGTTGATGTTCCCGTATCATACGACCTTCCGTTCTTCCTCAGAGCTCTTGTTACGGTTGTTGACCTTGTTCTTTTCAGATTCAATCCTATTATCTGGATATTCAAATATTTCGGTCTCGGCTATAACCCCATAACATTTGACAGACTCATAAATCCGTTCTGATAAAGTAAGCGGCTTGTGAAATCCACAAGCCGCTGCTATTTTTATATACTATATATATTTTTCAATAAACTCTTTGAGTTTTGCATCATATTCTTCTTTTGCATCATAATAGCTGAAGGCGTGCTCCGCATCGGGCACGGTGAAAATATCCTTCGGTGCAGGGCAGGCTTCATAAAGAATTCCGCACATTTCGAAGGGAACAAGCGCATCCTTTTCACCGTGGATAAACAACACGGGATTTTTTGCGTTTGCCATTGTTGCAAGCGGGCTTGCATCCTTTTTGAGGTCATATTTTGAAATTGCTCTGCAATAAATATTTCCGACTCTCGCAACAAACGGCGCACTGTGTTTCATATTCATTGTTTTTATTTTCTGAACAAGAACATCAAGAGCATTTGTGAAACCGCAATCCTCTACTATCACCTTCACCTGATTGCGGGGAGAGCTGTTGTTAACCATCATAACCGTTGCGGCACCCATTGAAATTCCGTGAAGAATGATTTCGATATCATCACCGAAACGCTCAATAAGATAATCAATCCAGCGTTTTATGTCTATGCTGTCCCATGTGCCGTAACCGATAAGGTTACCGTCACTTCTGCCATGACCACGAAGGTCGGGAAGCAGATAGTTGCAGTTCATTTCATAATGATAAAACGGAAAAAGATGGCCGCATTCATCGGGGCCGTTGCAATTATAACCGTGAACACAGATAACAAACCGTTTTGATTCCGTTTCGGAAGGCACAAACCAAGCTTTCAGCCTGAGCTTTTCGGGAGTCAGAATCTCAATATCTTCGGGATTGTGTGAAAAAAGATATGCATTATTCTTTTTTCTCACCTCTGCTCTGAGAATTCTTTTGGGGTCTTTGGCAAGAGCTTTGTTTCTCTGAGATACACAAGCAACCTTATAGCAAGCTGCTCCAATTGATGCAACTGCGGCAGCAGAAACTATTCCCGCCCCTATTGCAATCTTGCTTTTTTTCATAATCTTATCCCCCTGTCATTTACTTATATACATTATAATATCATACAAAGAACTGTTTTTCAATTGCATAAAAAATTATGCCCAAAAAATTTTTTGAAAAATTTTTAAAAAAAGTGTTGACAAATCGCAAATCATATAATATAATTAACAAGCCCTTTGAGGTACAGATAAATGGCGGCATAGCTCAGAGGCTAGAGCAACCGGTTCATACCCGGTAGGTCGTGGGTTCAAATCCAACTGCCGCTACCAACATTACGGCCCGGTGGTCAAGCGGTTAAGACACCGCCCTTTCACGGCGGTAACACGGGTTCGATTCCCGTCCGGGTCACCACGACAAAATACCGATGCAAAAGCGTCGGTATTTTTATTTTGCTCAGAAAAAGCTGTCTGCCCGCGAAAACGGACAAACAGCTTTTATTCATATCATCCTTATAATTTCATCAACGCATTGCTCGGGTGTGAGCCCCGCACAATTCAGAATTTTATCGGCATATTTTTCATAAAGCGGCGCACGCTGTAAATAGAGCTCTTCTATTGTTGTGCCCTCTTTCATTGCGATGCCCCTTGTGTGAATATTATTTATTCTTTTCTCAATTTCTTCGGGAGTGAGCTTCAGATAAACAACAACTCCGTTTGCAGCAAGCTTTTCCATAGCCTGCGTGCCGTAAACCGCACTTCCGCCCGTTGCGATAACGCAGTTTGCAAAATCCCACGAGCAGATAACATCATTCTCAATTTTCAGAAATTCATCAATTCCCCTGCTGTTTATGATATCGCAAAGGCTTGAAGAATTCTTTTTCTGAATAAGCAAATCGGTGTCAACGAAATCCATAAGCATTGATTTCGCAAGCAAAACTCCGATTGTGCTTTTACCTGCACCGGGCATTCCTATAAGAATAATATTTTTCAAACGAATCATCCTTCTGCAAATCTTCTGTTATTTATTATATCATTAATACACTGCAAAGTACAGTAAAAAACTATAAATATATATAAATTGTAAAATATTGCTTATCGGATTTATTTTTCTTTTTTGTAATATTGAAACGTAAATTTGGTTATATAATGTCGATATGGGAGAAAAACGGGAAAGGGAAAGAAAAATGTATAAAACGAAAAAAACATTATCGCTTATCGCAATAATTCTTTGTATTTGCACGGTGTTTTCAGCCTGCGCCGGCAAACCTGAAAACAAAAAACCGAACGGTGCCGGCGGCTCGGATATCTCACCCGAAAACACATCAGGAACCATTTCCGAAACAGTTTCTGAAACAACCCCCGCAAAACCGAAATATACATCAAAGGATAAGCTCATAGCCCTCACATTTGATGACGGCCCGAGCGCCAAAGCAACAGGCCGAATCCTTGATTTGCTTGAAGAAAACGGCGGCACAGCAACCTTTTTTGTTGTAGGATACAATATTGAAGATAACATTCCTCTCATTGAGCGCGCTCATAAAATTGGCTGCGAAATTGCCAACCACTCAAACGACCATGTAAATCTCACCAAATGCTCCGAAAGCGAAATAAAGCATCAGGTAAACACACCCAACGAAAAGCTGAAAACCATCACAGGCATTTCTCCGAAGCTTTTCAGAGCTCCGGGCGGAAATTTCAAGGATGTTGAAAAAACTATCGGTATGCCGATTATCCAGTGGTCAATTGACACAAACGACTGGCGATATAAAGATTCAGCAAACAAAGACCGAAGTGAAAGTCAGCGCAAAGCCGACCTCAAAAAAATTGCAGATAAGGTTTTAAAGAACGCCGACAGCGGTGATATCGTGCTTATGCATGATATCTATAATTTCACCGCCGACCTTTGCGAACTGATCATTCCTGCTCTTGTTGAAAAAGGATTCAAACTCTGCACCGTAAGCGAAATGTATGAAGCATACGGCACCGAGTTGACGGGCGGCAAGGTTTATTACAGCATTGACGTTATTCCGGCAAACGCTGAACCTCTCGTTCCCGGAAATTATAAAGTCAAAACCAACGGCGGTGTGCTCAATGTGCGCGCCGAAACCGATACTCACTCTGAATCGCTCGCAAAAATCCCCAATGGAACATCCGTTACAGTTCTGAGAGCGGTTGCAGGATGGGCATATGTTGATTTCAACTCCGTCAGAGGTTGGGTCAATGCAAAATTCCTTGAAAAAATTTAATTTCAACAAAATCTGCGTACAGTGTTAACTTTTGTAAAAAAATGTGTTATACTATTCGAAATAGTCATTTATTATTATAGATTTTATTTGCAGGTGATACTTTGAACGGCAAAAACCAAAATAAATCCACAGGCTTTGAAGATATTACAAGCTACAGCAAGCCCAAGGGATTCAAAAACATAATCAAATATTTCTGGGAATTCAAAATAAGTCCGTTTTTTCTCAGAAACAAAAAAAGAAACCTTAAAGCGTTGCTGAGCATAACTCTCTGCTTCGCTATCATCGTAACAACCGCCATCGGCGCATGGATTGTTAAAACAGCAGGTCTTGTCAACAGAGAAGAAAGATCCGACCCCAACGCAACCTTCAATGCCAACGAAACAATGGAAGACAATATGAACTTCGGAACAATTTCGGATATTGAAGATGCCAATTCCATCAAAGAGCTTCTCAAGGCATGGGCAACAAACGGCGGCGAACATATTTACAGCAAAAAGGTTGTTAATATTCTTCTCGTCGGCGAAGATGATGAGGACGGCTCTCACCGTTCAGACTCGACGATGCTTGTTTCCGTCAACACAAAAACAAAAAAAATAACAATAACCTCCTTCCTTCGAGATTCATATACTTATATGGATATCAACGGCGAAGAAAGATACTGCAAAACCAACCATTCATACGGCTGGGGCGGCCCTTCAAAGCTTATGGAGGTTCTTTCAAACAACTACAAAATCAAAATCGACAAGTTTGTTTCAATAAACTATAAATCGTTCAAAAATGCCATTGACGCTCTCGGTGGGGTAAGAGTTCCCATAACCGAAGCAGAGGCACGGTATATGAACAGAACAACAAGGGTCAAAGGCTTCACAAGCGGCGATGCTGTTCTTCTCAACGGCGAACAGGCGCTCATTTATGCAAGAATCAGAAAGCTTGACAGTGAGGTTGAAAGAACAAGAAGACAGCGCGAACTTATCAGCTCTGTTATAAAGAATGTCAAAACATCCTCTCTCAGCGAACTCAACACAGCAATCGAAACCTTCCTTCCCTATGTTACAACAAACCTCAAAACAAGCGAAATTCTCTCATACGGCACTCAGGCGCTCAGCGAAGGCTGGATGAACTATGAAATAGTCAGCTCGGTTCAGCCCTCGGAAGAACTGCGCTACGGTGTAAGAGGTTTTCGCACATACACGGGCTATCTTGATGTCTGGATCGTTGACTATATCAAAGCCGCACGAGAGCTTCAGCTTGCCCTCTACGGTCAGACAAACATCGAAATAGACCCCGCAACACACATTTCTGCAATTGAACTTGCCAAGGGCACGAGCTCTTATGACAGCAGTTATGATGACACCGATTATGACAACAGCTACGAATATAATTACGGCGAAACATCAACAAAGAAAAATCATTGGGGCTGGGAGCCTGAAATAACGCTTCCCGATGTCAACATAACAATATTCAATCCTTTTAATCCTTCATACGGAGAAGAAGAAAGCTCAAGCGACGGATATCACGAGGAATCTGATACCGATTGGCAGGAAACAGAATCCACAGCGGAATACCCTTCAGAAACTGAACCTGAACCAGTTACCGAACCCAACCCGGAAAACAGGTTCCCTCAATCTCCTTTTTTCAACAATAACGAACAATAACAAAATGGCTTGCAAAGGTAGCTAACCTCTGCAAGCCATTATTTTTTATGTTTTTGTTCGGCAAGACTTTAGCCTTTGAGCTTTCCGCCCTTCATTTTGATAAGCTCTCTGTAGCTTATCAGTTCAACGCCGTGATCTTTAAGATACTTGTGTGTGTACGGGTCTTTCATAAGTTCGTATTCCCAGACTCTGTCCTGCCATCTGCCGGTGATGCTCTTAAGTTCATCTGTTTCAACAGAAGGATGAATAAAGGTTTCCGTTACACCGTCTTCAGGAATATCAACCCAGATTTTGAGGATTGTTTCTCTGTATTTTTCATAGCTTTCGCGCATTTCGTCGTTCCAATCGGGGAAGAGAAGGTAATCGGGAATAACAACATCATATTTCTTGCCCCAGCGCTTTGAAAGGAAAGTGATTGCCGCATAAAGGAAATAAGGAGTACCGTTGGGGCAGATACGCTTGTCATGCTTTGTATAAAGACGATATGCATAACCGTATTCGCCGCATACGCGAAGAGTCATTTTAGCAAGACCGAGACGTCCTGTGTAATGACCGTAAAGCGAGCCCATATGGTTATCTGTGTGCGAAGGCTTCATTCCCATGCTGTGAGCAAGGTCAATCTGAGCTCTGATTTCAGCTTCAAGGTCTGCATAAGATGCATTTTTTTCAACCTGATCGCTTTCGTGCCACATAAAGCCTTCTTCATCAATAAGAGATTTGCCGTTTGTGAGGGGCTTCCAGCGGTATTTACCCCATTCGCTGGTCATTGTAAGATGAATGCCGATTGCATATTCGGGGTGGTCTATTGAAAACTGAACAGCATCTTTTGCGGTAGGACAAGGCATCATTACTGTTGCCGATTTAAGAAAACCGCCCTCGAAAAGCTCAGCAACAGCAGTGTTTGCCGCATTGCACATTCCGTAATCGTCTGCATTAACGATAAGATATTTTGCCATTTTATCATATCCCTTTCAAGTAAAATATTTTACAATTATATATAATAGCACAAATCAAAAAAATAATCAATATGCAGAGAAATAATGCTTATTTTGTATTGACTGCAAGCAAAGATTGCTATATTATTATAACATTAATCAGTAAAAACGGAGTTGATAAATAATGATCCAATTCGGCACCGGCGGCTGGAGAGCTGTTATCGGAGATGATTTTATATGCGAAAATATCCGTCTTGTTGCGGCGGGTATACTTTCACTTGCAAAAGAACAGAACAAAACAGATAAACCCATCATCATCGGCTATGACCGAAGATTTCTTTCGGAATCGGCGGCAAAATGGGTTGCAGAGGTTCTTGCGGAAGGCGGAATCGAAGTTTGGTTTCTCAACCGTTCAGCGCCCACCCCGCTCATTATGCACACAGTAAAAGACAAAGGCTTATATTGGGGCATCGAAATCACCGCAAGCCACAACCC
>JAZLBI010000005.1:0-8057 GCA_045613625.1 Acutalibacteraceae bacterium
TTCCGCCGTACTCCTCGTCGTTTCTGAAATATTCGTTCAGCGAAGAATAGAGTGCATTGCCCTCGGGCTTGTTTGCGGCAAGCTGCTCGAATGCAAGTGCTTTACCTTCAATGTAATAAAGACCGTCTTGTTCGTTTGCATTGACTTCACGGCAGAGAGGGAAGAGAGTTTTTATTTTTGTGTAAAGTTCGGAAGGTGAGAGAGCTTCGCCCTTTGAATTTCTTTCGGTGCAGCACACAAAAAGCATTTCGGATGAACAGCAGAAAGCGTTATATGCAATCAGTTTTTCTTCTGCAAGCTTGTATTCGCCGAAATCCGAAAGTTCAATGCCCATCTCGCTCATATGCCTTCTGTCTTTATCTGTAAGAGCTGAGCCTGTGAAAGGCATTGCGGGGAAAACACCGTGGTTTGCGCCTGCGATGAAAACAACTTTGGGCGCAGCGGTGCGTATTCTGTCTGCAGAGCCTATGGTTATTTCGTCAAGACCCTGAGGAAGAGTGCCTACGGTTTGCACGCCGAGCATAAGTTCAAGAATATCGGCGATTTCTCGCGCGGTTACATTTCTTTCTTTAAGCAGAGTTTCAAGGTTTTCAAGAAGGTCAACAACCGTGTTCCACATTCTTTCAAGCTCAATGGCAAGGCCTGTTTCGCCTTGTTTTTCAAGCGAAGAGGCGAGAGAACGGATGCTGTCGGTAACGTTGATTTTTTCAAGAAAATCATAAATTGCACCTGCGGCTTTTTCGCCCGTTGTGTTACTCAGTCTGTCACGCAGAGTGCAGAGAGGTGTGACAATATTTTTTCTGATTGCGTTGAGATTTTCGAGTTCCGCAGTGTCTTCGGGCGTTGTTTCTTCGCCGAAACCGCGGGGATTCTGCTCCCATTCGCGAAGCCATCCGCTGCCGCTGATTTTCCACATATATGCATAATTTTCAGCGAGTGATATATCATCGGTTTCGATGCCCGCAAGACCTGTTTTGAGAAAACGCATAAGAGTTTCGGTGTCAAAGCCGTTTGCGGCGATGCTTACGGCGCTGCTCAGAAGAGCAACAACAGGTGAAACATCAACGCTCTGACGGCTATCCTCAAAAACAGATATTCCGCATTTTTTAAGCGCACTTCTCAAAGGAGCTTCATAGCCTGAGCTGTCGCGCGCGATAACTGCAATTTCCTTGCAACGATAGCCTTTTTCGCGGATGAGTTTTTTTGCCGTGCAGGCAATATATTCGCATTCGGAATAAATATCGGAAGCTTTGCAAAGTGTTATGTTATCGCATTTTTCTTCATAGATATTCGGTGAGGGAGAAAACAGTTCGCGCTCAAGCGCCGCAAGCTCGGAAGAAGCGAATCTCTTGAATTGCGGCGGGAAATTATTGAACTTGCTTCTCATTGAAAGATATTGCGGTTTTGCAACGGCAACACCGTTCTTTTTTGCTATGGATATCAGCTTTTTTGCCGTTCTTTTGGTGTGTGCAAAAAGGTCGGTTTCATCATCGCTGTTTTCAAGGTTATCCGTGCAGAGGGTAACATAAACAGCGGTTGCTTTTTTCAGCATATGGGAGAGAATTTTGTATTCCTGAGCGGTGAAGCCTCTGAAACCGTCTATAAAAACTATTCTTCCGTTGAAATAATCGTTTTCGGGAAGAATATCGCAGAGTTCATCAAGCAGACTGTCGGGGTTGAAATAGCTGCCTTCGATAATTGCGTCATAAGCATCGAGAACTGTGATTATATCGTTCAGTTTCATTTTGAGAAGGCTGTTTTCTGCGGTTGCAAGAGTAAGGCGCACGGCGTCGGTTGAAAGCGAATTCTGTTTGAATTCGGATGAAAGCGCAACAAATTCCGATATAACGGATTTTCGGTTTATATGCTTGCCGTATAACGAGAGTTTATCCTGAACGCTTTCAAGAGCTGTTTTCATAAGAACGGTTTTTGCGGCATCGCTGAGCCTTCTGCGCTCGTGAAACGCAGGTTTGCCCACGAGCCTTTCGCCGAGGCTTGTGAAGCTTTCAACGTCAATATATGCCATGGCTTTTGCCCCTACCTTGCCGAGCATGGTTTTTTCGCTTGTGAACGAAAATTGCTCGGGCACGATAAGGCTGAGCTTTTTATGCCCTCCTGCCGAAAACTGTTCTATCAGAGTTGAAATATGCGTTGTTTTGCCGCCGCCTGCCGAAGCGAGAATCAGATAAAGCATTGCACCGTCTCCCGAAAAGTTATATATGAAGCATTATATCATAATATCCTCTTTTATTAAAGTACTATTTTCAGTGTACTAAAAAAAGGACTTATCTTTGGATTTTTGCAAAATCGACCGATTCGGGCTTGAAATATCCGTTTTTGTGCTGTTTTAGGCGATTATTTAATCCTTGCTTTGCGGCAAATGGCGGGAGCAACTGTCAGCATTGTTGACATAATATATTTTGTATGTTATTATTAGAGCACTATTTTTATTTTTGAAAGGAGCTAATCCATAATGGATGACCCCGGCCCTGCGACTCAGATTTTATTGAATGCGGCAAACACCGCAGTTGAATTTGACCCTCTTTCTACCGTGCTTAAAGTTCTGCTTTTGTTTGTGCTTATTCTCGTGAATGCGTTTTTTGCAATGAGCGAAATTGCGATTATTTCTCTCAACGATACAAAGATGCAGCGCCTTGCGGAAGAAGGCAACAAAAAGGCAAAGCAGATAGTTAAACTTACCGCCGATTCAAGCAGATTTCTTTCGACAATTCAGATAGGTGTTACCCTTGCGGGATTCCTGACTTCGGCATCTGCATCTCAGAATTTTGCGGTGTTGCTTACGGATGCCCTTATGAAAACACCCGTTGCGCAGATAGGCGAGAGCGTTATCAGCGGAATTTCCGTTGTGCTCATCACAATAGTCACTTCGTATTTTTCTCTTGTTCTCGGCGAGCTTGCTCCCAAGAGAATCGGTATGCAGATTCCCGAAAAGGTTGCTTTCAAGGTTGTTGGCATACTCGGATTTATCGCCAAGGTGACAAGGCCGTTTGTTAAGGTGCTTGCGCTTTCAACAAACGCTGTGGTTCGTCTTCTTCGTTTTGACCCCAATGCAGATGAAGAACAGGTAACCGAAGAAGAAATCCGTATGATGGTTGATGTTGGCGGCGAAAAGGGTGTTATTGAAGACACTCAGAAAGAGATGATAGATAACATATTTGAGTTTGACGACCTTGATGCGGGTGATGTTATGACCCACAGAACAGAAATGACCGCAATTGAGGTTACCCGTTCTCTTGAAGAAGTTGCAGAACTTGCGATTGAAAACGGATATTCAAGAATCCCCGTATATGAAGATGACCCCGACAGCATCGTCGGCGTTCTCTACGCCAAGGATTTGCTCAAGTATGTAGGTCACAGCATTCCCGAAGAGCTTACCATTGCACAGATAATGAGAAAAACTCTTTATGTTCCCGAAACCCAGAGTTGCGGAGACCTTTTCAAGGCGATGAACGAAAGCCGCACTCAGTTTGCCGTTGTTGTTGATGAATACGGCGGAACTGCGGGTATTGTTACGCTTGAAGATGTTCTTGAATCAATAGTCGGCAATATTCAGGATGAATATGACGACGAAGAAGAAGAAATCAAGAAGATAAATGAAACAACCTTCACCGTTGACGGCACAACAGATCTTGACGAAGTTGATGAGCTTGTCGGCGTTGAACTTCCCGATGGAGATTATGACACTCTCGGCGGTTTTGTTATAAGCCTTCTCGGTTATCTTCCCTCGGAAATCGGAGAAGAGCCGATTGTTGCAGAATATAAAAATCTGCGTTTTACCGTTCTTTCGATTGACGAACGCAGAATCGATGAAATCAAGGTTGAAATTCTTCCCGAGGCTGAAAAAGAAACCGAGGAAGACGACGATTGATAAAAAACAACGGGTTGCAGTGTATGCTGCAGCCCGTTAATTGACAGGTGATATTATGAAAAATGCAGTTTCTGTTATCCCTATGCCCAACAAAATAACATATCTCGGCGGCGAAACAAAAATCGTTCCCGAAAACACAAAGGCATCGGTTGACTCATCACTCGGTGAAGAGGAGTATATACTGATTGCCGAAAACAATGAAACAGAAATTATCGGCGGTTCGGAAAAGGCTGTTTTTTATGCAAAGCAAACTCTCCGTCAGCTCGGCGAGATTTCTCCTTGCGTAAAAATTGAAGATAAGCCCGCTTTCGGATACAGAGGATTTATGCTTGATACCGTTCGTCATATTTTTTCTGTTGAAGATACCAAAAAGCTTATCGATGCGGCGGCGAGCGCAAAAATGAATGTTATGCATTGGCATCTGACCGATGACCAGGGCTTCCGTATTTATTCTTCACGCAGACCTGAAGCAACAATCAAAGGCTCGGTGCGCAAAAGCTCGGGCTTCGGCAAACTGAAAGAAGAAGGCGCATACGGCGGATATTTCACCGTTGAGGAAATGAAAGAAATCGTTGATTACTGCGCCGAAAGATATATCACCGCTATCCCCGAATTTGATATTCCCGGTCACACATCTGCGATTCTTCACGCCTTCCCTCAGCTTTCGTGCAGCGGAGAAGAGGTTGAGGTTAAAACCGCTCAGGGAATTTATGATGATATCCTCTGTGCGGGTAAGGACGAAACTTTTGATGTTGTTTTCGATATCCTTTCGGATATAATTGAAATCTTTCCGTCGGAATATATTCATATCGGCGGCGACGAGGCTCCGAAAAAGCGCTGGAAAACCTGCCCTCACTGTCAGGCAAGAATAAAGGATGAAGGTCTTGCAGATGAAGAAGCGCTTCAGGGCTGGTTCACAAACAGAGTTGTTGAATTCCTCAGATCAAAGGGCAGAAAAGCGGTTGTGTGGAACGAAAGCCTCAAAAGCGGAATTGTTGATGAGAGCGTGACTGTTCAGATGTGGATGGATAAAAAGAAGCTTTCGGTTGATTTTGCAAACCGCGGCGGAATTATGATAAATTCCGATTTCTTCCACTATTATTGCGACTATCCCTACGGAATGACTCCGCTTGACAAAACATATAATTACAACCCCGTAGATAAAAAAATCAGCAACAAAAACACCGTTGCGGGTGTTGAAGCGCCGATATGGACTGAATATATCAATAATTTTGAGCATCTTTGCTTTATGTGCTTCCCGAGATTTACCGCTGTTGCGGAAACGGGATGGACAAATTACGAAAACAAGAATGCGTCGGATTTCAGACGAAGGTTCAAGGATTATTCGGCGGTGCTGGGTGAAATCGGAATAGTTCCCGCACCCGAATCGGAATGGAATCCTTCTGTATTTTCACGCATTGCAAAAACGCTCAGTTTTGTGAGCGGTCTTTTGCAGAAAGATAATTAACAGTTTGTTCATAATTTTACGGCAGGAATCGACCGAAAAACCTGCGTATAGGTAATTGAAGGGGTGAAAAGTATGACTATAAGAGAAAAAACCTGTTTATCCGAAAGGCAGATACTTTCAGAACTTGCGGCTTTTTCCGATAACAGCAAGGGCAGACTGCGTCCTGAAGAAGAATGCTCCGTGAGAACGGCGTTTCAGCGTGACAGAGACAGGATAATCCATTGCAGCTCTTTCAGAAGGCTCAAACATAAAACTCAGGTTTTTCTTTCACCCGAAGGCGACCATTATCGCACCCGCCTTACGCATACTCTTGAGGTTTCGCAGATTGCGAGAACAATTTCGGGCGCGCTGATGCTTAACGGCGATCTTACCGAAGCAATTGCTCTCGGCCATGACCTCGGCCACACTCCTTTCGGCCATGCGGGCGAAAGAGCCCTCAACGATGTTTCTCCGACAGGCTTCAAGCATTATGCGCAGAGCCTCAGAGTTGTTGACACACTCGAAAAAGAAGGCAAGGGTCTTAATCTTACTTTTGAGGTAAGAAACGGCATTGAACGCCACACCAACGGCGAACAGGCGGCAACGCTTGAAGGCAGGGTTGTTCGCCTTTCAGACAGAATTGCATATATAAACCATGATATAGACGATGCGACCGTTGCGGGAATAATGAGAGAGGATGATATCCCTCTTGCAATCCGCCACGAACTCGGCACATCAAAAAGCGCAAGAATAAACACTCTTGTTATGAGTTGCATTGAAAACAGCGTTGACGATATCGTTCTTGAAAAGGGAATACAGCAGGCATTCGATGAACTTCACAGTTTTATGTTTGCCAAGGTTTACACCAATCCCGCTTGCAAGAGCGAAGAAAAGAAGGCGGTTGATATGATTCAGCG
The DNA here is from genome assembly GCA_045613625.1 of Acutalibacteraceae bacterium. Classification (GTDB taxonomy): domain Bacteria; phylum Bacillota; class Clostridia; order Oscillospirales; family Acutalibacteraceae; genus CAG-177. The sequence continues at coordinate 6,254 of JAZLBI010000005.1, forward strand.
TCTTTATTTCCATTTCGCAAAGAAGCCCGAAAATCTTCCCGCTCAGTTTCAGGGTATTGCCGAAAAAGAGGGAATCGCAACAGCTGCGTGTGATTTCATTGCAGGCATGACGGACAGATATGCCGTTCGTGTTTTCAATGAGCTTTATGTGCCCAAAGCGTGGAGCAAAACAGATGATTTCTTGATTGACATATAATAACGAAAGGGCGGTGAGCTTGTGAGAATAAATGAAAGATTCATTCAGGAACTTCAGGAAAAGGTTGATATAGAATCTGTAATTTCATCAAGCATCACCCTCAAGAGAAGAGGCAAAACTCTTGTTGGTCTTTGCCCGTTTCACAACGAAAAAACCCCGTCTTTCACTGTTTATCCCGAAAGCAATTCGTTTTATTGCTTCGGCTGCGGTGCGGGCGGCGATGTTATAACTTTTGTGAGAAGAATGGAAAATCTCGATTATATCGAGGCTGTCAAATCCGTTGCGCAGATGGCGGGAATGCCTATGCCCGAGGACGGATATGACGATACTCTTTCGAAGCAGAGATTGAAGCTTCTCAGTGCAAACCGAGAAGCGGCAAGGTTTTATCACGAATGCCTTATGGATCCCAAAAACAAGGAAGCGCTCGATTATTTTCTTAACAGAGGGCTTTCGATGAGCATAATCCGCCGTTTCGGCCTCGGCTATGCGCCGAATGACTGGCGGGAGCTCATAAACCATCTCAAATCAAAAGGCTTTACGGAGCACGAGCTTGTTCTTGCAAACCTTGCAAGGCGCTCTGATAAAAACGGAAGAGCAAATTTTTACGATAATTTCAGAAACAGGGTTATGTTTCCCATAATTGATCTTCGCGGCAATGTTATTGCCTTCGGCGGAAGAGTTATGGATGATTCAAAGCCCAAATACATAAACACATCGGATACCCTTGTATATAAAAAGAGCAACGGTGTATTCGGCCTTAACCTTGCGAAAAACGCAAACGATAATAAGCTGATACTTGTTGAGGGCTATATGGATGTTATCGCCCTTCATCAGGCGGGTTTCACCAACGCAATCGCTTGCCTCGGCACTGCATTCACCAATGAGCAGGCAAACCTTCTTTCGCGATATTCCGATGAGGTTATTATCTGCTACGATAACGACGGCGCGGGGCGCACTGCAACGGCAAGAGCGCTCGGCGTGCTCAACAAAACGGGGCTTAAGCTCAGAGTTGTGCAGATGACGGGCGGCAAGGATGCCGATGAAATAATCCGTGTTCACGGCAAAGAAAGATTTGCCGATCTGCTCAAAAGCGCGGCGAGCACAACCGAATACAAATTGCTCGAAGAGCGTGCGAAGCGTGATTTATCAACTGATGACGGCAAGGTTGAATTTCTGATTGCCGCTTCTCAGGTGCTTGCCCGTTGCGGAACGATAGAGAGGGATATATATTCAACCCGTCTTTCAAACGAGCTCGGAGTGAGCGCTGAAAGCATCAAGGCTCAGATAAAATCCGCAGAGAGCAAGCTCAGGCGCATTGAAGAATCCCGCAGGCAAAAAGAAGAAATGGAAGCTATATCCAAAAGCTTTGAAGATAAAAACAACCCTGAAAGAGCCGATAATATGAAGGCGGCGAGAGCAGAAGAAACTCTTCTTGCTTCGTTTATGCGGAATCCGGATTTCTATAACAAACTGAAAGAACGCATATCCGCAGAGGATTTCATAACCTCTTTCAACCGAAGAATAATGAAGAGCCTTGTCAATGCGCTTGAAAACGGAATTGAACCGAATCTGAGCGTTTTTTCGGCTGATTTCACGCCGGAGGAAATG
>JAZLBI010000006.1:0-19154 GCA_045613625.1 Acutalibacteraceae bacterium
AAAGCCAGCCTTGATTTCTTCGTATTCAGCTTTCTGTTCGGGAGTGAGATTGTCGGGGTTAACTGCTTCGATTTCGGCAATCTTTTCTTCGATAGCTGCCTTATCGTCGCTTGAAACGTTTTCGGGATTGAAGTTGTTTTCGATACCCTTGATTTCTTCAAGCTTTTCTTCTGTTTCTGCAATCTTATCCTCAAGACTTTCGATATCCTTAATCATATCTTCGAGAACAGTCTTTTCGTTTTCGGTTGTATTTGTGCTGTCGATAAGAGCCTGAACATCTTCTTTAAGCTGTTCAAGGTCTGCCTTGTCAGATGACTTGATTGTTTCCACGTCATAGGACTTAACAGCTTCATCAACTCTCTTGATTTCTTCTGCAACTTCGGTAAGCTTTTCGATGAGTTCATCGATTGCGGCATTGTTTTCTTCAAGAGCGGCCTTTTCATCATCGGTGATGTTATCGCCGTCTGTGAGAGCCTTGATATCATCAATGAGCTTGCCGAGTTCGGGAATATCGGCTGATGTTACTGTTTCCTTGTCATAGCCGTTTACGGCTTCATCGATTCTTGCGATTTCATCCGCAGTTGCATTGATTTTTGCAAGGAGTTCGTTGCACTTGTCAGCGATTGCCTTGTATTCCGCTTTCTTTTCATCGTCTGCAAGGTCTGTTACCGCATTTTCAATCTGCTGTGCAACAGTTTCGATTGCTTCTTCATCAGTTGATTTAACGTTATCAACGGTGAGAGCATCGATTGCGCTTGTGTCGGGAGCAACTTCAAAGAGAACGGTCTTTGTGCCTGTGAAATTGCCGTTACCTGTGATTGTGAGTTCGTAAACGCCTACATTTGTTGCGGTGTTGCCCGATACGGTATAGGTTACTTCCTTACCGATAACAGTTACGCTTGTAATTGACTGTGTCTGTTCTGCGCCGTTATAGATAAGAGCATCACCGAGAGTGATTTCTGCATCTGCGATATCTCTGGTAAGAATCTTACCCGTTGCCTGAACGCCGTAGTTGGGTGCCATCCAATCGCCGTATTCGGGGAACTGATAGTTGCCTGCATCTGCACCGTTTACGTTATAAACAACCTGAACGGGAGCATCATTCATAACGGTATGAGCGTAGTAAGTTGCTTCTTTTACAACGTAACCGACATCATCACCGTCAACAATGCCATCAAAGGTAATAATAACCTTTGAAGTATCAGCATTGTAATCATCGCCGTAGATTCTGTCAGGAACGGTTGCGGAGACTGTTACGGGCTTCTTGCCGATTGTAACGGTTAACGCTTCGACCTCGGTATCGTTGTGGTTTGCATCACCGATAACTTTGTAATATACAGTATATTTGCCTGCATTTATACCTGTGGGGATTGTTTCCGAATATTCTGCACCGTCAAGGCTGTAAACCATTGTGCCGTTTTCAGCTGAGTCTGCGGTTACAAGAGCCTGAGCTTCGCCGTTATAGGTGAGTTCATTTGCCGTGGGTTCGGTTTCAACTGCGGAATCAGCCTTAAGAATAGTAAATTCCTTTGTGATTTCGCCTGTGTAGATGCTTTCGACGGAGTTGCCTGCGTTTGAATTTACACCGCCGGCAATACCGCCTGCCGTCTGACCGACAGCCTTTGCTGTTACGGTTGCCGTGCCTGCATTAATATTGTTTGCGAAAGCAAGGGTGTAATCCTTGCCCTCGGTGAGGGTTTTGCCGCCGACTGTTACGGTGATTTCGGGTCGGTGAGGCTGACCGTTATAAACAAGTTCGGTTTCATCAATAGTGATAACCGCTTCGGAAAGGTCGGCACCTTTTTCTATTGTTACCTTTTCTTCAATGATTTCCGAACTGCCGTCAACAACCTTGCCCTGTGCATTGCGGAAATGATAACCGTCTGCAAGAAGGTCGTTGAGCGGGTGGAAAGAAGTGATTTTTATTCCGCCGTTAAAGATGCCGCCGCTGAATTTGTTTTGTTTATAATTGTACGAAACAGCGAACATATCGTTGAACGTACCGCCCGATACAACTGAATCGGCATAGCAGAAAACCATACCGTTAACAGTGCCGCCGTTAACCTCAAACAAACTGTGGGAAGAGGCACTGTATACAGCCATAATTGCGTAATCGTTCTCAGCCGTTATCGTGCCGCTGTTAAGAATAAACTTACTGCCAACGCCAACGTCTATTGCTGAACCTGTTTCGCTTCTGATAACACCTGTTTTGTTTTCGGATGAATCTTCAACCGTAACTGCAAAGCCTTTAAGTGCCTGAACAAAAATTGTATCACCCGAAGTGCAGTTAAGGGTTTTTCCGTTAAGGTCGATTGTAACAACACCGCCTACGCTCCACGTTGAATCAAGAGTAATATCATCAAGCAAGGTGATTGTGGCGTTTTCATAATCCCATCTGACTGCATCTGCTGCTTCTTCAAGAGTTTTATAATTGCCGATAAGATTGCCGTCTTCGTCGGTAACCTTTGCGGCATAATTGGAAAGTGTAAATTCAACGCTTGCCGTTGCACCACCTGCTGTTACGCTTGCGGTGTAAGTGCCTGCGGTCTTGGGTGCAGAGCCGTCTGCAGTTGAATAAGTAACGGTATAATCTGTCGCTTCAACAAGCTGATTGTCGATAACAGCTTCTCTTGAAATTGTGCCGTCTGCATAAAGTTCGGCAGGTGCGGAAATTGTGAGTGTGCCACCGTTTGTATTCAGGCAAGCACCGTCTGAATTTGAGCAGGTTGCGGTTATTACGTTACCGCTTGCGGTGTAAATATAATCGTGTGTATGATGAGCACCGCAGACATTACACTTGCCGTCGGTGAAGCTGTTGTGGGGACATTCATATCCGCAGTGTTCACATTTGCCGTTGATATAGCTGTGAGGTCCTGCGGCTCCTGTCACTGTCTTTGTGTTGGTATATGTCTGACCGTTGAAGGTAACGCTTGCAGTATATTTAATCTGCTCTTTTATCTGGCAGGTTGTTGCTTCGGTAACGGTTTCCTGTGAAATTGTTGCAGTCACATTTGCAAACGCATTACCGTCTGTTGAAGTAAACTTTGCCGTTGCGGAAGAAGTACCGTCCCAAGTCCATGCAGGTGCATTTACTGCAAGGCAGGTAATGGTAACAACGGGCTTATTTTTCTTATTATATATTTCTTCAGAAGTTGTCATACAAGAAAGGGTTGTACCCGGGGATTTCGGCAAATCACTTAAATATGCAAGGTCATTTTCGGCTTTATACAGCTTGACATATCCTGAACTCGAATCATCCGACGATGTATGACTTAACAACAGCCGAATGTAGTTATCATACCATAATTCAACTTTTGCGGTATTTTTTATGTTGGAATAAGTTACTTTGTAAAGATAATTATCCTCCTGAAAATACTGAGTAACATTATTACTGTAAGCAACTTTCGAAACATCCAGTAATGATGAATATGCCTCGGTAGCCGCAAACGCCGTAAGCGGTGCCATTGTAAGCATCATTGCCAGAACAAGCAGTATGCTTATGATTTTGTTTGTTTTTTTCATAGGTTTTCCTCCTTTGTATGTGAATACAAATTAATAATGTAATTAAAAAGCATTTTCTTTTTCAACATATTCCTTGAACTCTTTGAAAATTCGTTTACCGAGTGAACGGTAGTCCATTGCAAGAACTTTATCAATTTTTATCTTGCGGATTTCTTCGGGCACGTTATAAATCGTCATTATCGTATTCAGTGCACCCGAAATGCGGGTCTCAAGCGGTACGGTTTTATCAATCGCATTCAGCGTTGCGTGTTCAACGCCTGCAACAAGAATTTCCGCTTCCCTGAACTGCTCGTCCGTCCAATCGGAACAATACTCCGCAAAAACTTTCTTTGCCCGTGCAATATCGTTGTTATGAATAATTTCAAGGCATTTCGGGCTCTGATAAGCCGAAATAAAAAAGTCTTTTGCAACGTCGCTTCCTTCGCAAGCCGCCGCCATTATCATCAGTTCACAGCACACAGCAAGCAGACTGCTTGTTCCGTCGTCAATCTCTGCGTTTATCAGCTTCCATTGGAACTTGCAAAGCCAATCGGTGAGCACCGCAAGAACGTCCTCTTTTGACGGAAAATAAAAGGTGAAATTACCTTTGCTGATTTTCAGTTCACTGCAAACCATCTGAACCGATGTTGATGAATATCCGTGTTCAAGAAACATACGGGTTGACACACGGATTATTTTATCTTTTGTTTTCTCTTTCCTCGCCATAATGCCTCCTTCAGAATGCGATTGTATTCGTACTAAATACAATTTAGCACGAGTACAGCACTTTGTCAATGCTTTTTTCAGTTGTTTCAGAATCGTCTCTGTGGCAATTTACAATTTAAACATTTTATATCTGCTTTTTCGCTCGGTATGGCATTTTAAATTTTCTGAAATATCACCCCAGATTGCCCCTTCCCTGCGCAAACATAAATTATTTTCAGATAATGTTATGCAATTCACATTAATTCTATAAGCTGCCGAATTTTTCGGCACTTGCAAGTTTTTCTTTGTTTTCCTTAAAAAACTTTATTTCATCATATTTTTCTAAAGTCTGACAATTATTAATTAATTATATCTTCATTCGGTTTAACCTGAATTGAAACGGAATTCAAAAACAATCAGACTATACCCTGCAAAATTTTTATGGAACTAATAAAAAGAATGTGATATAATCAATTCAACAAACAATAATTTATAAGCAGATTATGATAATATCAGGGAGATTTCTATGAACATTATACAGACAATTATTTCTTATCTTGCAATAGCGGCAGCTTTTATTTCTTCAATTTTTTCGTTTGGTGATTCAACAATGATACCCTATACAAATGATTACAAGATTCCCGACAGCATTCCCGAATACAGTGTGATTTCTACCGAAGAGAAAACCGCCTGGAATGCCAAATGGATTTGGGATAAAGAAAACCTGACAGAGAAAAATGTCTGGATGTGCTTTGCTAAAAAGGTCTGCATTGATAAGATTCCCGAAAAACTTATTGCTGACATCTCAGCCGACTCGAAATATTGGCTTTACATAAACGGAGAAACCGTTGTTTTTGAGGGAAGCGTAAAACGAGGACCCGATAAAAACAGCGGCTATTATGACAGTATAGATATTGCGCCTTATCTCAAAGCGGGTGAAAACTCAATTTGTGCTTTGGTGTGGTTCTGGGATAATGAAACAAGCTATTCCTATTGCAGCAGCGGTCAGGGCGGCTTCATTTTTGAAGCCATAGGCGACGGCATCACCATAATTTCCGACAAAAGCTGGAAGGCGAAAAGAAACAATGCTTATGTTGACAGCGCGCTTTATCCGCCTAACTACAGACTTCCTGAATACAGTGTTTATTTTGATGCAAGGAAAGATATGGGCGATTGGATAAATGAAGCTTATGATGTTTCATCGTGGGAAAATGCAACCGAATATGCCGTCGGCGGTGAGGGTGCTTACGGCAAGCTTTATCCGCGAGGAATACCTTTTCTGAGGGATTACGGTCTTAAAGATTATGAGAATTCAAAGGATTATGAAAACTATACCGTAAAAAAGCTTTTCGGTGAAAAAATCACCGTAGATATTCCCTATAACGCGCAACTTACTCCCTATCTTAAAGTCATAGCACCTAAAGGCAAAAAAATTCGTATAACAACGGAAAACACTTTAATCGGCGCAGTTTCAACTACCTATATAACCAAAGAGGGAGAGCAGGAGTTTGAGGCATTGGGCTGGTTTAACGGAGAGCACATTACTTATAAAATACCGAAAGGCGTTACAGTTGTTTCTTTGATGTACCGTGAAACGGGATATGACAGCTCATTCTGCGGTGACTTCAAGTGCGATGATGAATTTCTGAATTCTCTGTGGCAAAAATCTCTGCGTACTCTCTATGTTACAATGCGTGACAATTTTATGGATTGTCCCGACAGAGAAAGAGCCCAATGGTGGGGAGATGTCACAAGTGAAATGATTATGACAATGTATTCTATGGACAGCAATTCCTACCTGCTGTATCAAAAGGGTGTGGAAGCAATGCTTTCTCACGTTGATGAAACAAAAGTGCTTCAGACTGTTGTGCCTATAAGCGGCGACTATTTTGAACTTCCCGTTCAGCAGCTTGCAGGAATCGTTGGCTTCCTCACTTACTATGAATATACAGGCGACAAGGCATTTATCGAAAAGGTTTATGATGCTTCCCTTGACTATCTGAAGCTTTGGGAAATCGGCGAGAATAATCTTGTTGTTCATCGCGGCGGCTCATGGGATTGGGCTGATTGGGGCAAAAAGGCAGATATGACAGCAATCGAAGACGCCTGGGTTTACTATGCGCTTTCTGCCACAGAGGAAATGGCGGAGCTTTTAGGAAAAGACGGGGACATCTCATTTATTACCGAAAGAAAAGACACTGTCGCAAAGGGCTATAAGGCTCTTTGGACAGAAGAAGGCTTCAAAAGCAAAGATGCGAAAAAACCCGATGACAGAGCCAATGCCCTTGCAGTTTTGTCTGGGCTTGCAGAAAAAGAGCAGTATGACACTATTACAAATGTGCTCACAACCACCAAAAACTCAAGCCCGTATATGGAATACTATGTTCTTGAAGCTCTTTGTAAAATGGGAAAATATGAAGCTGCAAAAGACAGAATCAAGGACAGATATGAGGGTATGATGAGTGAGGATTACTCTACTCTCTGGGAATTCTGGGACTCCTGGCGAGGCACTAAGAATCATGCATGGAGCGGCGGACCGCTTGTTATAATGAGTAAACATTTTGCAGGCATCACACCTCTTGAAGCAGGCTATGAAAAGGTTCAAATCGAGCCTCAGTACACTCTGTCAGACAGCATGAACTGTACCGTTCCGAGCGTAAAAGGGTTAATCACTCTGAACTATGAGAAAGCTTCCGATGATTATATTGTCAATCTTACTCTCCCACAAGGTATGAAGGCTGCTTTATATGTGCCTGCCCACGCTGTTGTAAATATCAATTCACAGCCTTATTATCAAAACGGTGAATATGCAAACGGTGATATAATCGGTGATGTAGAGATTGTAGAAAAAGCATTCGATAACTGATAAGGTAATTTTAAAATTATCGGAACGAAGCCCGACTCCTTCGGCATATGCCGAGGGAGTTTTTTGCAGGTGCAAAACCCCTTGTTTAAAGACCCCGAAAACCGCGATTTTACGCTTGCACTTAACAGCACTGCACTTGAAACGGGTTTTGTTCCTTGGGAATATACTGCAAAACTTTATTTAAATTAAAAAATACGGGCAGTGTCAATAGTGACACTGCCCGTAAATATTTATGTAATTTATTTTACAATGAATTGTGAATCTGCAATTTCATCAATCTCTTCGGCTGTTAATGCATTATTCATCTTTTCTGCAACTCTGCTTCTTCTTTCACGAAGCTCACTGTACATAAGGTCACGCTTTTCGGCTGAAAGAGGATAGAAGAATTTGGGGATAATGCCAAGAGCACTTGTAATGATGGGAATACCTGTTCCCAATGCAAAAATCCACCATTTTGTCTTGTCACTCTGTGTACCGACTTTAAGACCCTGGATATAACCGACCTTTTTCATTACGATGCTGTTGATACTGCCCATAATAGCCTGCTGAAGCTTTGAAATAGTTGACTGAGCAACACCGATCATAGCCTCTGCTCGGTAGCCGTTTTTCCATTCGCAGTAGTCCATTGATTCGTTGCTGATTTCTGCGGGAATTACTCGTCTCAAACCATAAACGCACATCTCGAATATTTCTTCAATACCCATAAGGGGCAGGATAACCGCTTTTCGCATAAAGTTCTTGTTTATTGAACCTATGCCGAAAACAATCATCCAAAGCATATCTGTCCATGCGTCTTCAAGAATCCAGAGAGCCTTGGTTGAAAATCTCTTTCTGAGAGGTTCAACAAAACTGTAGCTGATAAACTTAATCGGGAATGCTGGAATGCCGACAATCGTTTTCCATGTAACCGAACCGATAACGTCGATATAGAAATTCGTTCTGCTCGAACCGATACTGAATCCCGAGAGGAATGAAGAAAGAACCTGAATGAACATCGGTTTATTATTGATAATAGCTTTCAGACCTTGAATAACACTCGGTTTCTTGATTGTCTGCGCAACTCTTTCTCTTGTTGTGAGGAAGAAGTAAAGGCAGAACGCTGCACCGAGAACAGAAAATCCAACACCGAAGCTTGCAAAAAGCTTGGGGAGCTTAATTTTTATCTTGTCATTGATTACAAGGTCGTAGATAATACCGAAAATCTGTTTCGGAACATCCTCAACAAAATGCGACATCAGGTTTGCCGTTGCAATAAGCCTCGATCGGTCTAATGGCTCGGGCGTTATTGTGGAACCGAAACCTGCGCGGGAAACAGCCGTAAATGTGTTTGCTGTTTCAGTAATAATCGACATTGCAAAATAGAAAATCCATTTCGGAAGATAATCTCCCGGAGTATCGGGAAAGATAAAAGGAACAAGCCAATACCACATTCCGAGAACAGTCAACGGAAGCTGACCAAGAAGAAGATACGGTCTGAACTTACCCCATCGGGTTCTGGTTTTTTCAATAATAACACCGATAAACGTATCGTTGAAAGTATCCCATACAGTTGCAACAATGTTCTGAATAGCAAGAAAGCTGAAATCGATTTTCACAACATCATATATGTATCTGTCTTTGAAATCGTTGATATTCAGACTTGCAGCTGTATCTTCAAGAACATAGGCAACAGTTTCTTTTGTTCCGACAAAACGTCTGTTTTTCAGAAGAATGGAATTATCGGTCTTTGTTTCAACATTTTCTCTTTCTGTTGACATATCCTCACCTACCTTATTTTTAAAAATTTTATCATATTTTTTTATTTAATGCAATATTTTTTAATCTTTTTATTATTTAACATTAACGGTACACATATGAATTTTGAAAGTTCCGTTACATTTTCAAAGCATTTACCGTATTCAGAACCCATTACAAAGCTCGGTTAATCAAGATTTATGTTGCCGTAGTATAAATCTTCAAGTGTTGTTTGTTTCATTCAAAAGCTCAATTATTTTAATAAAAAAACAACTCCCGAAAAAAACGAGAGTTGTTTAAACAAATGATTATTTAGAAAACAAGAAATCAAATATCATATTTATCTGCGTCATATTTTGTGCAGGGATAGTTTGCAACACCGTTTTCATCGGGGAAAGGTGAAAGATTATCGTTTTCGTAAAGCTTTCTTTCTTCTTCGTTGGAGAAATCGGGGATTTTATATTCAGCGCCATTGTGAAGACTGCTTCTCCAGCCGAGGATAGCAACCGCACTCATTGCACAGGATCTGTAAGCGTTGAAATAAGGCTGTCTGCCTTCAAGAATACAGCTTAAGAATTCGTGAGCTACATAGTAATCGCCGCCTGAATGGCCGCACTGCCTTGCCTTATCCTTATCGAAGGGATATCCGACAGTTGAAACCTTTTCCTGCTCAACGCCTTCGGGGATTTCCCAATCATTATAGACAACGCGGATTTTTCCGCCGTCACCTCTGACGGTTTCAGCGCTGCCCTTTGCGCAGGCAAAACGATACCAGTTGCCATGACCGCCGAACTTTGCCCAGCCTGTGATTCTTGCAACGGCACCTCTGCTCATTGTGCAGAGCATAATTGAGGCAACGTCCTTGATGGGTTCGCCTTCGCGCTCCTGACGCATACCGTCGGTATAAATGCTTCTTGCGTTAACGGAAACGGGAATATCGTTTGTAACTCTCATAAGAGGAGCAAACGAATGGCTCAGATAGAATCCTGAAGGCATAAGAGCGCGCCAGTGAGTGGTTGTGGGAGTGTAATGAACATAGTCTTCGTGGCTCATGGGATGAACATATTCGCCTTCGCAATAAAGAGCTTCACCAAGTGAACCGCCCTGATAAATTTCCGTAAGCTTGCTGATAACTCCAAAATAAGCATAGTTTTCCGCAAGCATATAGATTGCACCGCTCTTTTCTGATGCACGGCAGATAGCAACACATTCTGCCATTGTTACTGCAGGCATTGTTTCGCTGAGAACGTGAATACCCTTTTCAAGAGCGATAACCGCATATTTTGCGTGCTGATGGAAGAAGTTGGTGAGAACAACGGCATCCATACCGCTGTTAATGAATTCATCAAAGTCTGTAAAGAATTTTGTTTCTTCACAGCAATATTTCTTAATGCCTTCGTATGTGCTTTCATCATAATCGCAAACTGCGCTGATATATGCTTTATCGGTAAGAGTAAGACCCTGTGAAATGCCGCAGCCTCTTCTCGCACCAAAAACACCGATTTTGAGTTTCTTATCCATAACAAATAACCTCCGTTGTCATATGATATTTAAATTCTATCACTTTTTAAACGCTTAGACAATATTTAATATAAAAATAATTCATAAAATTTGCCCGCACGCCCGATATATTCATAGAATTTTTCTTCATCAGCACTTAATTTCTATGCACATGTTGATAAAATCCCGAAAATCAACATTGCAAACACTCTTGATAAACTCAATGCAGAACACAAAGAAAAAGAAGATAAGGTGTTAGAAAAAAGTTTAAAACGAGCAAAAGTGTTAGAAAAAATCATTTTTCGAAAAGAGAAATTCCGAACCCTTGTATATCAACGGTTTCGGGATTTGAATGGTAGGGGCAGAAGGACTTGACTCGCACGCCTGCGGGCGTTTGGTCGCTCGCGGTCACAACAGTCCACCGGACTGTTGCTCTGTACCGCTCGTCCTTCAAGCCCTTCTCTTGATAAAAAAGAAAAACAGTCACAAAAGTGACTGTTTCTTTTGGCAGGGGCAGAAGGACTTGAACCCTCGGCACGCGGTTTTGGAGACCGCTGCTCTACCAACTGAGCTATACCCCTAAATATTATGGTGGGCCATCAGGGACTCGAACCCCGGACCAACCGGTTATGAGCCGGTTGCTCTAACCAACTGAGCTAATGGCCCATGCGTTGCTCATTTGCAACGATAGATATAATACCAAAAAGATTTTCATTTGTCAATATATTTTTTGATTTTATTTGTACTTTTATAAAAAAATGCTCCTGTCGCCTATCAGATTCCCTTTATCTGCTCTTTTTTTATTTTTATTGAAATCAATTATCAATTATGATACAATATTTAAAATTAAACTTTACACGTGGTGAAAGATATGAGCACCAAAACCGATATTTTCATAAAAGACCGCGCTGACCCTTTTGTTACAAAAAGCAGTGACGGATATTATTATTTCACGGCATCATATCCGATGTACGGCAGTGACGACAAAGAAGGCTATGACAGAATTATTCTTCGAAGAGCAAAAACCATTGATGCTCTTGCAAATGCAGAAGAAAAAGTTATATGGCACGAAAAGAACTCTGATGTTGCTTTCAGATTCATATGGGCTCCCGAAATTCACGAAATCGGCGGCAAATGGTATGTTCTTTTTGCCGCAAGCGGCAGCGCAAACAATGTTTGGGATATTGACTGCCATATATTAATGTGCAACGGCAACGACCCGTATAATGATGAATGGATTGATAAAGGCAAATTCATCGGCGCTGACGATTTTTCGTTCAGAGGTTTTTCGCTTGATATGACACACTTTGAATGCAACGGCAAGCACTATGTTGCCTGGGCACAAAACGGCGGAAATTCAAATGTTTATCTTGCAACGATTAACCCTGATATGCCGCAAAAAACAACTTGCCCCGCAATTCTGCTCACCAAGCCCGAATACGATTGGGAAAAAGTGAACATTCCCGTTAACGAAGGCCCCTCGGCGATGATACATAACGGCAGAATTTATCTTGCATTCTCGGCTTCGGCAACAGGTCCCGAATACTGCGTCGGTCTTATGTATGCCGACGAAAAAGCTGATTTAACCGACATTTCAAGCTGGACAAAACTCAGCGCTCCCCTTCTGACCTCAGCAGATCTTGACGGAGAATACGGCCCGGGGCATAATTCATTTGTCAAGGACGAAAACGGTGATTGGGTTTTTGTTTATCATTCGAGAGATGAGAAATGCTTCAAAGGCGAATGCGGATATTCACATCACGACCCGCTTTATGACCCTTGCAGAAGCGCAAGAAAGAGAAAAGTTTTATGGGATGAAAACGGGTTTCCCATTCTTAACGGGTGATTCAAAATGAAAGTTATGACATTCAACATTCAGCACGCGCTGGATTTTAAAAAACAGATTATCGATACGGATTTATTTGCGCAAGCGATTAAAAATCATGATGTTGATTTCTGCGGTCTTAACGAAGTGCGCGGAGAAGGGCCGATTGAAGGATACACAGACCAGACAAACGCAATAGCAGACAAACTCGGATATCACAGATATTTCGGACAAGCAATAAAGGTCAGGGGCACAAGCCCTTACGGCAATGCGGTTGTGAGCAAAATTCCGTTTAAATCGATTGAAACAATAAAAATCCCCGACCCCGATATCATCAACGAACTCAACCGTGACGGTGAACCTGTGCATTATGAATCAAGATGCATAATCAAATCGGTTGTTGAAAAAGACGGCAAAAATATCTGCATTCTTGTCACTCATTTCGGGCTTGCCGAAAGCGAAAGAATAAATGCTGTAAACAAGCTTTGCGAAATTATTGATGAAACAGATTTGCCGATTATTGTTATGGGCGATTTCAACACCGAGCCCGATGAAAAACTGCTCACTCCCCTGTTTGACAGGCTGAAAAACGTTGATACATATGAAAACACATTTCCTTCGGACAAGCCGCGAATTAAAATTGATTATATTTTATATAAAGGGCTGAAATGTGTTGCATCAGAAACGGTCAACGAAATTTACGCCGACCATTTGCCGATTGTTGCTGAATTTGACATATGAAAAGTGAAAATGCGGAACTGATTTTCATTAATAAATTAAAATTCTGATTCTTACGTTATTTTAAAAAATCATAAGAGAAAACGGAGCTTGAATAACAAGCTCCGTTATTTTTTATGCAAATCTCATTGTCATTTCAAGAATACGCTTTACGCAAACTTCAAGGTCTGCTCTTGTGAGCTCCCCTTTATCATATGCTGCTTTAAGATCCTCGGGGTAGCCGACGGGCATTTTCATATCGTTGCCCGCTTTAACTTCCTTAACAGGGTCATTCTTAACGCCCCAGTCTGTTTCAACCATACCTTTGAAGCCCCATTCGCCGCGAAGAATGCCCATAATAAGCTCATAGCTTTCGGAGGTATGCTGACCGTTAATACGATTGTACGAGGTCATAACAGTCCACGGGTCGGATTCCTTAACAACGATTTCAAAGCCCTTGAGATAGATTTCACGAAGCGCTCTTTCTGAAACTCTTGCATCGATATCATATCTGTTGGCTTCTTTGTTGTTGCAAGCGAAATGTTTGATTGAAACAGCGGTTTTTGCCGACTGAACTCCCCTTGTGAGAGCCGCCGCACATTTGCCCGACACAACGGGGTCTTCCGAATAATACTCAAAGTTTCTGCCGCAGAGCGGGTCTCTGTGGATATTGAGAGCGGGTGCAAGCCAGATGCCGATATTATTCTCTCTTATCTCATTACCTGCTGCCGCACCGACTTCATAAATAAGTTCAGGGTCAAATGAACAAGCAAGAAGAGTTGCGCAGGGCCAAGCAGTTGTGGGAATGCCTGTTTTGGGTTCAAGGCGTAAACCTGCGGGGCCGTCTGCGGTAGGTACAGGCGGAATATCAAGCCTTTCAAGGCCGCCGAAACAGCCTGTGTTTGCAACACCCGTGGGAGCGTGGCCGCCAACAAAATCCATAAGCTCCTCAACAGTAAACTGAGCAACAAACTCATCAAGAGTGATTTTGTCAATATCATCAAACTTAACGAGTTCATCAGGTGCGTTTGCTCCCGAAGGCTCGTTGGGTGCATAAAAATATTCTTCTGCGCCCTGAGGAAGAGCTTCGAAGCTTCCGTCTGCGAGCATACGCTTTGCAAGCTTGAAGGGTTTGCACCAATTCTTAAGCTGTTCAACAACTGTATCTTCAGAAACGGTATATTCAAAATCGAGTTTAACGGTATCTCTTATTGATGTTCCGATATGGAACTCATAGCTGCCTTTTTCGAGCACATAAGCCGATTTTGCGATTTTGCCCAAATCATCAAAGCTTGCCATATCTTTAGCATCGAAGCTGAGAACAACGGTTTCGCTCTCATTGGGTGCAAGAAGCTTTGTCTTTTTAAATGCGGCAAGTTCCTTTGCGGGCTTGCCGAGTTTGCCCTGAGGAGCGGAATAATAAAGCTGAAGAACTTCTCTGCCCGCAACCACGCCTGTATTTTTAACTGTTGCAACGGCAACTATCTTACCATCGCTTTCGCAGCATATTCTGCCGCTGATTTCGAAATCGGTATATGAAAGACCGAAGCCGAAGGGATAACGCACGCTATCCTTTGCCATTGTTTCAAAATAACGGTAGCCCACATAGATATCATCGGAATAATCAATATACTGAAAGCTCTCCCAGAATTCTTCTTTACAAGGGTAGCAATCATAAGATTTTGCAATTGTATCTGCCATTTTACCCGAGGGATTAACATCACCGCAAAGAATATCTGCAATGGCAAGACCACCTTCCATACCGCCCTGCCAGCCGAAAAGCACAGCCGAAATCTTATCATTATCAGCAAAATATTCGCAATCGATTGTTGCGCCCGAATTTATAATGATAACAACTTTTTTGAAACTTTCACAAAGCTTATCGATAAGCTCCTTTTCAGTATCAGAAAGATAATAGTCGCCGCCGTGAGGTCTGCGGTCAACGCCTTCTGCCGAGAAACGGCTGAGAGTGATAACCGCAGTTTCAGCCCATTCGGATGCAGAGCTGATAAGTTCATCAGGAACAGAGGTTTCCTTAACGTGCATTGCGGCAAAGGTATCATATGTCATATCGTCACGCTCTGTGCAGAATTCCATTGCATTTACGATATCCCATCTTGCATTAATCTGCTCCTGAGTGAGAACATTAACGCTTTCTTTTTCAACATATTCTTTATAGAAATCAACAAGGGGCATATAAACCGATACCTTGCCTTCTGTTTCTTTTTCTTTGAAACCATCGAATATGTTGCGGATATATTTGGTATGAACATCGCCGCTTCCGCCGCCGCCCTTTATGTATTCGATAGTAGCCTTACCGAAAAGAGCAACCTTTTCACCTTTTTTGAGGGGTAAAGTGTTATTATCGTTTTTGAGAAGCACCATACCCTCGGTTGCCGCTTTTCTTGAAAGCTGAGCGTGTTTTTTTGATGCTGTGCAGCATCTTCCGTCTTCACCGAGAGGAATACAGGGCTGATATCTGAATCTTGCGTATTTATCCATTTTTACTACCTCCATATTTTCATCTTATTTCATCATACATAACTTTGATGATTTTACAGCAAGTCAAGGGACATTCGTTGTTATTTGAATGATAATATGCAACAAGAAAATAGTCGTCGCCTTCGATTATCGCGGGGTAACAGTAGCCATTATTCGGATCATCTTCAAGTGCATAAATACGGCTGAAAGTTTTGCCGTCATCTTCACTGACTGCACACACAAGCGGTGTTCTGCCCCAGGTGTTGCCGTCTGCATTGGGTCTTGTTGTGTAATTGGGAATGGGATTGAATACGGCAAGAGTGAACTCCCCTGCCCGTTTCATAAGAAGCGGTGAATCGGGCGATGAGAAAAATCTGTTGGGCGAAGGCATTGACCAGCTTTCGCAATTATCATATGAAAAACATTCATACTGAAATGCCATATCCGTTCTTGAATAAGCGCGAACAACGCCGTCTGAATGCTGATAAACCGTTGTTTCCTGCAAGCCTGTTTTGCTTTTATCCGCAAAGGGAATATCCTGCCTTTCGGCAATTTCGCGCCAGGTTTTACCGTCGTCATCGGAGGCAAAAATACATTTCAGACCGTGTTCAACGATTTTCATTTCACCGTCAATTTTCTTTGAGTGGATATTTGCGGGCAGAATAATTCTGCCGTTTTGCAGTCTTATTGCGTGATCATTTTCAATAACAAAATAATTCTCGTTATCATCAATGAATTTTTCGGGAGCTGAGAAGGTTTTGCACTCATCTGCAGAGCGCGAAAAATAAGGGATTCCGCTTTCGTTTTCTTTGGCTTTTCTGAGATAAATCAGACCTACATCTCCGTTATTCATTCTGAGAAGCGAAGGACACATAAAGTTTCTTGCGTTTTCATCGTGGGTAAAAATAATCCGCTCATCAACCCAGGTTTCGCCTTCGTCATATGAAGTGAAAGCGGCAATATCAGCCGAGCATTCATCGTGCCAATCGTTACCGGTAAATCTTGAATAAACAAAAAGAATCGAGTTATCTTTCAGGCGAAGAAAAGTTCCCTCGCCGTTTCGGGGATTGTTTTCTTTGATATCAAGAAGCATAACTTCACGCCCGATTTTTCTGACAGTATCAGACTGCATCTCAATCACATCCTCCGAAGATTTTGCATTTCAACGAACAACCCGTGGGCGTTGCGGCGCATCCGCCGAGAGCGGTTTCGCGAAGCTCATAGGGCAGTTCTTTACCTACACGGTACATTGCATCGCTCATTTCGCTGAAAGGAACAGCGGCTTTTATGCCTGAAAGCACCATTTCTGCGCTTGTGAGCGCATTTGAAGCGCCCGCTGCATTACGGGTCTGGCAAGGCATTTCAACAAGCCCCGCAATGGGATCACAAACAAGACCGAGCATATTGCTGATTGTTATTGATGCGGCATCAAGGCATTGTTCGGGAGTTCCTCCCATCATTTCAACCGCAGCGGCAGATGCCATTGCGGCGGCAGAGCCGATTTCGGCCTGGCAACCCGCCTCTGCACCCGAAACAGATGCATTTTTCATAAGCAGACAGCCGACTGCACCCGCGGTAAAAAGTCCTTTAAGAAGGGTTTCATCATCAAGGCCGAATTCTTCCTGAAGCGAAAACAAAACAGCAGGAAGAACGCCTGCAGAGCCCGCTGTGGGCGCTGCAACAATAACACCCATCGATGCGTTGACTTCAAGCACAGCCTGTGAATAAATGAGCGCTTTTGTGAGCACATTGCCGCAGATCGATTCGCCGTTAATCCTTCTTTTTTCAAGCTTTTCAGCCTCTCCGCCAATCATTCCGCCGATTGAACGAACAACATCTTTGAGCGGTTTATGGGCAGAATTGCGCATTATTTCAAGCGATTTTTTCATTCTTGCGTCAACTTCGTCGGCATTTGCTTCGCCGTAAATTATTTCTCTCAGACGCATTATTTCGGAGATTGGTTTATTCTCTTTTCTGCATATTTCAAGCAGTTCTTCAGCAGTATTGAAATCCATAATTATCTCCTTATAAGCATTGTATCTTTAACAAACGGGTTCTTTTCTATTTCTTCAACGGTCATCGGTGTTATTTCTTCATCCGATTCAATAATCATATAGGCAATACCGCCCTTGTTTTCGCGGTAAACACGAAGATAAGCGATATTGACCTTGCATTTGCACAGAACGGTTGTTACATTGGCTATAACACCCGGGTGATCTTTATGAACAACAATAAGCGAATGATATTCGCCCGTGAAGAGCACCTTAACGCCGTTTATGCGGGTAAGCCTTACCTTGCCGCCGCCGATTGATTCGCCTCTTACGGTCAGCTTGTTGCCCTCAATATCTTCAATTTCCATATCAACCGTATTAGGATGAACATCGGTTTCGATTGTGTTTGCAGTGAACGAATATTCAATTCCGCATTTTTTTGCAATTTCAAATGAATCACGGATGCGAACATCATCCGTATCAAACCCCATCATACCGCCGAGAAGGGCTCTGTCTGTGCCGTGACCCTGATATGTTCTGGCAAATGAACCGTAAAGAGTGAAATGAACACTTTTCACTTCGTTATGTAACATTCTCCACGCAAGGCGGGCAATCGACGCCGCACCCGCAGTGTGTGAACTTGAAGGGCCTACCATATTGGGGCCTATAACCTCAAAAACGCTGATAAAAGCCATAATAATCTCCTTGTTATGCTTTATTACTTTTCTTATTATATTTTATTGATTCGATTATGTCAAACATTTTGAATATTCCTGCCGTATTTTTCATAACATTTATTGATAAGTATACGGGAGGTCTTAATTTGAAAGGCATTGTTGAGCAAAGAGCAGTTGATCTTGCTGTTTACATAATAGAAAACAAAGCAACCGTGAGAGATGCGGCAAAAAAATTCGGAATTTCAAAAAGCACGGTACATATTGATGTTTCACAAAGGCTAAAACGGCTTAACCCCACGCTTTACGGCGATGTCAGAAAAATTCTTGATATCAACAAAGCCGAAAGGCATATCAGAGGCGGTATGGCAACCAAACAAAAATTTTCTAAATAAATATATAAAAGAATATTGAATTTGAAAAATAACTGTGATAAAATTGTTAAGATGAATGGGGAACCCCAAGTTTTTACAGAAAGGATTGTTAATATGAAGCAGTTAAAAATAGGCATCATCGGTGCCGGCAGAATCGGCTCACTTCATGCAAAGTCAATAACATATAACGTGCCCACAGCAACAGTTGTCGGCATCACAGATGTGTTCATGGCAAACGCTGAAAAGGTTGCCGCCGAGCTCAACATTCCCAAGATTTATAAAGACTACAAGGAGATGCTCGCAGACCCCGAGGTTGAAGCAGTTCTTGTTTGTTCGTCAACAGATACTCACGCTGATATCGCAATCGAAGCCGCTGAGGCAGGCAAGCATATCTTCTGCGAAAAGCCCGTTGACCTCACACCCGAAAAGGTTAACGCCGTTATCGATGCGGTTGCTAAAGCAGGCGTTAAACTTCAGGTTGGCTTTAACCGCCGCTTTGACCACAACTTTGCAAATGTCAGAGCAATGGTTAACGACGGCAAAATCGGCGATGTTCACATCGTTAAAATTACTTCAAGAGACCCCGCTCCCCCGCCGGCAGAATATTCGGCAGTAAGCGGCGGTATGTTCCTTGACATGACAATTCACGATTTCGATATGGCCCGCTTCCTCGCAGGCAGCGAAGTTACGGAAGTTTATGCAAACGCAACCTGCCTTGTTGACCCCGCTATCGGCGAAGCCGGCGATGTTGACACTGCAGTTATCAGTCTTAAGTTTGCAAACGGC
>JAZLBI010000007.1:0-1577 GCA_045613625.1 Acutalibacteraceae bacterium
TAAGAGAAAAATATACAGAACCGAGCGAAAGAGAAACAAAGCTTGAACAGCTTCGCAGACTGGATGAGAGTGTCACCAAATCTGCAATGGCAGTTTCGCTCACTGTCGGAATACTCGGTGCTCTGATTCTCGGTTTGGGAATGAGCTGCATTATGGTATGGTCAGAAAAAATGTTTATACCCGGCATTGTTATAGGAATTATCGGACTTATAATTACCGTTCTGGCATATCCGATATTTAAAACAAAAGCGGAGAAGAAACGCAAAGAAATTGCACCGCTTATTCTTAAACTTACAGATGAACTTATAAAGTAAAAAAAATTAAAGGATAAATCTCTGTGAAAGAGATTTATCCTTTTTTATCAGTTATATTTTCTTGCAATTTTAAGAGTTGTTGTTTTGGGGAATTCTTCGTCTCGGATTATAATTTTATTTATGTTTTTGAAAGAAGGCATTTTTCTGTTGAATGCATCAACATCGCCCTTGAGCCTTGCCCTTGCATCGGGATAATCTTCTTCATTGAGGAAGAATTCACCGATGATTTTCTTATCATCTGCATAAACGAGAACTTCCGCAACATATTCAATTCTTCTGAGTTTATCCTCAAGCTCTTCAGGAGAAACGTTTTTACCGTTTGAAAGGCAGATAAGATTCTTCTTTCTGCCGACCATAAAGAGGAATCCGTCTTTGTCGATTCTTCCGAAGTCGCCCGTCTTTAACCATTCACCGTCAAATGCAGCGGCAGTTGCTTCGGGGTCGCCGTAATAACCGACCATAACGTTTGTACCCTTAACATAAATTTCACCAACGCCGTATTCATCGGGATTGACAATCTTGATTTCGCAGCAGTCAAGAGGTGTGCCGACAGAACCGAATCTGAACTTATCTGCTCTGTTGCAGGTAACACCTGGTGAACATTCAGTCAGACCGTAGCCGTTGAAAACGTCGATGCCGAAATCGTGCATTCCTTTTTCGTATTTGGGGTCAAGGTTTGCGCTTCCGCAGATAATCATATCAAGGTTGCCGCCGAGATTATCGAGAATTGTTTTAAATATCTTTCGTCTTTTGTCAATGCCGAGCTTCATAAGGAAATTGCTGATTTTAAGACCCTTTTTGAGAACATCTTCTCTGCCCGTTCTTCTTGCGGTTTTCCAGATTTTATCATAAATTGTTTCAACAACAAGCGGAACACCCGAGAAATTATAAGGCTTGATTTTAACAAGGTCCTTCTGAATATCCTTTATGCTGTCGCACATATAGCCCCATTCAATAACGATGTATGTTGCAAAAAGTGCACTGACCCAAGCATATGTATGGTTAAGAGGTATGAACCCGATAACGTGTCTGCCCGTATGCGCACGGCAAGCGGATGAACAGTTGCTTGCAATGTTTTTGTGAGAAAGCATAACGCCCTTGCTTTTTGCGGTTGTGCCCGATGTGTAGGAAATGCAGGCAAGGTCATCGGGTTTTACTTCAATATCCTCAAAGGATTTGTCGCCGCCGTCATAGATTTCCAAGCCATTGTTGATATAGGTGTCAAAATCATCAATGCAGAACCAATGCTTAACGGGCATTTTT
>JAZLBI010000008.1:0-10582 GCA_045613625.1 Acutalibacteraceae bacterium
TTAAACATAATTTATTTCCCCTTACTTACACAAAGCGTTTATTTTTTCAAGATAAGCTTCAATAACTTTTTTGCGCGAGAAATTTGATTTTATATATTCTCTGCCTTTTTCGCCCATTGATTTTCTTTCATCATTGGGAAGAGCAAGGAATTTTTCGATTTGTTTGCACAGAGCATCAACATCTGAGCCGTGATAGATGAATCCCGTTTCGCCGTCGATGAAAGTTTCCATGCAGCCGGGGTTATCCGTTGAGATTATCGGTCTTCCGCTTGATGCGCTTTCAAGAAGCACGTTGCTCATTCCTTCGCCGTAGGTTGAAGGATGAATTGTTGCGTGGGAAGCGGAAACGAAGGGCTTTATATCTTTCTGACTGCCTCTGTATTTTATTATGCCCTTTTCTTCAAGGTCGGAAAGCAGTTTTTCATAGTGGATTTCCGTTGGCTCAATGAAGCCGAGCATATTGAATTCGGTGTTGGGGTATACGGCTTTTATTCTTTTGGCGGCTTCGATATAATCGTCAACACCCTTGTCGTGAAGAATTCTGCCGATATAGTTGAAAACAACCTTCTCGCCTTCTTTGCCGTTGCCGCCGTCGGGATAGGGTTGAAGGGGGTATCTTTCGGTGTTTACACCCGAGCCTGGGATGAGCCTGTGCTCACCCTTGACCATACCCGATTCTTCGGCGAGTTTCATATTGGTTGAATTCTGAAACATAACGCAGGCGGAGCGCCTGAATGAAAACCTGAAAAGTGACATTATAAGCTTCTGCTTGAAACCGCCTTCATTGAGCACACTGCCGAAGCCCGTGACATTGCTTATGACGGGAATGCCGAGAATATGAGCGGCAACGCCTGCATAAACATTCGGCTTTGCGGTGTAGGTGAGCACAACCGAAGGTTTGTTTTTTCTGAAAAGATTGAAATAATGAATAAACAGCTTTAAATCGGCAACAATGTTTGTTCCTCTTCTGTCAATAACGGGGTCATCGTAGCGGTATTCAAGATGCTGCATAAGTTCAAACTTTTCGCCGTAAGGGCACGATATGAGCATTTCGTATCCCGCAGTGATAATATCTTCTATCAGCTCTTTTCTGAAGCAATAAATATCGTCGTCGTTATTTGTGAGAAGCGCTATAAGGTGCTTTTGTTTTTCCATTTTTATTTCCTCTTATTTTAAAACCGCAATAACGGTTAAAATCATAACTTTTATGTCGTCAATGAAGCTGAAACTTTTGATTGCGGCAAGGTTATACTTCATTTTATCGGGAAGCACAACTTCAAGATATGTTTTTTCAACATCCTCAGCGGCGTCGAGAAGCTCGTTTTCATCTTTATAATAAACGCTCGCTTCCGATGTTATGCCTGCGGGGAGAAGAAGGGTTGCCATCATTTCGGGAGAGTATTTCTCAACATATTTCGGAACTTCGGGGCGGGTGCCCACAAAAGTCATCGTGCCTCTGAAAACATCGATAAGCTGGCTGAGCTCATCGAGCTTGTATTTTCGGATGAATTTGCCCGTTCTTGTTATTCTTGAATCTCCGCCAACGGTCAGGAGCGAGCCCTTATCGGCATCTGTCACCATTGAACGGAATTTGAAGATGCGGAATTCCTCGCCGTAGCGTGTGACTCTTGTTTGCCGGTAAAACACAGGGCCTTTTGAATCAAGCTTTATCGCAATTGCGAGAATGATGAAAACGGGCGAGAGAAGAACAAGCAATATGAACGAAACGGTTATGTCAAACAAGCGTTTGAACACAAGGCTAAACTTCTTCTTGCGCAGAATATCGTAATATTCTTTAACTTCGGGTATCTGCATTTCAGGCGGGAGCTTATCCCATTTGCGCAGTATCATAAATATCTTCCTCAAATATATTTTTTAACAATATCCGCAAAGTTTTCGCAAACGGTTTTCACATCGTCATCCGAAAGCTTTGTGTGCAGGGGAAGGGTGATTTCGTTTTGGTAAAAATTGAATGCGTTCGGGAAATCCGCAATGTCATATCCGAGATTTTTATATGCCGTCATCATCGGCAGAGGTTTATAGTGAACATTGCAGGCGATTCCTCTTTCTGCCATTTCGGTTATGATACCGTTTCTTGCATCTTCCGTTATTCCGCAGATTCTTGTTATATAAAGATGACCCGAGGAAGAATGGTTTTTGCCGTAATGGTCAAGATATGAAATGCCGAGAGAATCGCACATCTCGTTATATTTTTCGATAATTTCTTTTCTTCTTTCGATAAGAGCGGGGTATCTTTCAAGCTGTCTGAGACCGATTGCGGCGGCAATATCTGTCATATTGCACTTATACCACGCGCCAACAATATCATATTCCCACGCGCCCGCTTTTGTTTTGGCAAGAGCATCTTTGGACTGACCGTGAAGGCTGTAGAGCATATATTGCTTATAAAGCTCTTCGTTATCAATGCCGTCAATGCTTTTCCAGGTTGCCGCACCGCCCTCAGCGGTTGTGAGGTTTTTGACAGCGTGGAATGAGAATGAGGTGAAATCAGCAAGCTGACCTGCTTTTTTGCCGTTTTGGGTTGCTCCCAGAGCGTGCGCACAGTCTGCAACAACAGCAACTCTGCCGATAGCCTTCTGAATATCGCTTGCCGGATTGAAAAGATGCTTTTTGTTTTCTGCGGCGGCATATATTCTGTCATAATCGCAGATAATGCCCGCAAGGTCAACGGGAATGATTGCTTTGGTTTTTTCGTTTATCGCCTTTTCCATAAGGTCATAATCCATCTCAAATGAATCGGGCTTGCTGTCGATGAATATAACCTTTGCGCCAACGTGAATCGCTGCAGATGCAGAGGCGGTGTAGGTGTAAGCGGGAACGATAACTTCATCGCCTTCACCGATGCCGAGCACACGCAGATTCAGTTCAAGTGCGGCGGTTGCCGAATTGAGGCAGGCAACTTTTTCTGTGCCGCAGTATGCGGCAAGCCTGCGTTCAAACTCTTTTGTTCTCGGGCCTGTTGTTATCCAGCCTGAGCGAAGAGCCTCGCAAACTTCATTTATCTCTTCTTCTGTTATATCGGGAGGGCTGAAGGGTATGTTTACCATGAGTTAACCTCTTTCTTTGTATGTGGGAACCATTTCCTTAACCAATTCAACTATTGAGTCGCTGTTTTCATAAGCTGCAAGCATAAGCTTATCGAGCTGTTCCTGGAATAAATCGGTATCAAACTGAATGGGATTTCCGATATGAATAAGCTTGTTGGGAGTTGTTTTGAGGCCTTCTTCTGCCATAA
Organism: Acutalibacteraceae bacterium; assembly: GCA_045613625.1. Classification (GTDB taxonomy): domain Bacteria; phylum Bacillota; class Clostridia; order Oscillospirales; family Acutalibacteraceae; genus CAG-177. The sequence goes on from JAZLBI010000008.1 coordinate 3,257, forward strand.
GCTTTTCTTCATAGAGTTTTTCACCCGGTCTGAGACCCGTGTATTCGATTCTGATATCAATATCGGGTTTGAGACCTGAAAGCTTTATGAGATTTCGGGCAAGGGTATCGATTTTCATAGGCGAGCCCATATCAAGAACGAATATTTCGCCGCCGTTTGCATCCGAGCCTGCAAGAAGAACAAGCGATACAGCCTCGGGGATAGTCATAAAATATCTGATGATTTCGGGGTGAGTGACGGTGACGGGGCCGCCTTTTTCAATCTGCTGTTTGAAAAGCGGAATAACCGAGCCGTTTGAGCCGAGAACATTGCCGAATCTGACGGCAACAAATTCCGTTCTTACATTTTCGGGAACGGATTCGCAGCGGAATGCTCCCTCTTCTTCAAAATGAGTGAAGAGCCTCGGGATTGAGGTATGTTTGTTTTCTTTGACTTTTTTGTCAAATGACTGAATAACCATTTCGCAAAGGCGTTTGCTTGCGCCCATAATGTTTGTTGGGTTAACAGCTTTATCGGTGCTGATAAGAACAAATCGGTCGCAGTTATTCACCATTGCGGCATAGGCTGTTTTATATGTTCCGATAACATTGTTTTTGATGGCTTCGCAAGGGCTGTCTTCCATAAGCGGAACGTGTTTGTGAGCCGCCGCGTGATAAACAATATCGGGCTTGAACATCTTGAAAACATAATCGAGCCTTCTTGAATCCCTGACAGAGCCGATAAGCACCTCAAGCTTCATATAGGGATATTTATCACGAAGTTCATGCTGAATTGCATAGGCGTTGTTTTCATAAATATCAAAGATAATAAGCCTTTTGGGTTCGTGAGCGGCAACCTGACGGCAAAGCTCGCTGCCGATTGAACCGCCGCCGCCCGTAACAAGAATGGTTTTGCCTTTTATCAGTTTATAAACGCCGTTCATATCGGCGCTGACAGGGTCTCTGCCGAGCAAATCTTCAACCGAAACATCTTTGAGTGCGCTTGCGGTGATGCCGCTGTTTACATACTGATAAAAATCGGGAAGGTTTTTTGTTTCGCAACCTGTTTCTTTGCAGATATTAACGATATCACGGATGGTCTCTTTGGATGCGCTGGGCATTGCGATATAAATTCTGTCGATATTGTATTTTTCAACGCTGTGAAGAATATCGTCACGCCCGCCAACAATGCGAACACCGTCAAAATATCTGTTCTGCTTTTCGGGGCTGTCGTCAATCATGCAAACAACACGGTCTTTGTTGGCTCTTGTTTTCTGAATGTTTTCAAGAAGCATTCTTCCCGCATCGCCCGCGCCGATAATCATAACACGGTGATAGGAGTGCGCACCTTCGGTATCAGTTCCGAAAAACTTCGGGAAAGCAGAGAATATTCTGTATGAAAATCTTGCGGCAAGAAGCAGAAGAAGCTGCAGACCTGTGCCGATAAGATAATATGATATGGGCATTCTTTGAAACAAAACGGTGATAAGCGTTATGTGTATTACCGAAACCGCAACGCTTCCGATTGCCGCTCTCATCATCTCTCTTATGCTCACATATTCCCACACGCTGTGATACATACGCATTGCATAGAATACAACAAGGCTGACTATGATATATATGGGAAGAAAGTTTACATAAGGATCAAGATATTTTGTGGGAATTTCCGAAAAAACGCCGTCAAATCTTATCCATAAGGCAAAGAAATAAGAGATGCTTATTGCCATTATGTCATAAACCATAAGGAAAAGAGCCTTTATATGCCAGGTTTCAATATGAAATTTTCTTTTACCGGAGGAATTCTTCGATAACTTCAAATCAATCAAATCCTTTTATTTTTTGATTTCAGAGGGCTTTTTGCTATCAGAATGCTTTTTAACATCAGAATGCTTTGAGCTTTTATGGCTCTTTCGTTTTCTTCTTTTGCTTTCTTTGCCGTAGCTTCCGTAGTTTCCGTAGCCATAGCCGTATTTTCCGTAGCCGTATCCGTATTTGCCATAGCCGTATTTGCCATAGCCATAACCGTAGCCGTAACCGTAACCGTAGCCGGCAAAGCTGAACAACGTTCCGTTGAGAACGCATCCGAGAATGCGGATATCGGTTGACATAAGGCTGTTAAGGGTGTTTTTAACTCTTGAAACACGAACGGCATCCTGATATGTCACAAAAATTGCGGCATCTGAATACTGAGCGATAAACAATGCGTCTGAAATAAGACCGCACGGGGGAGTGTCAACAAGGATATAATCATATGAATCCCTGAGATCATCAAACATCTGCTTTATACTGCCTGAGCTGAAATAGCCTGCTTCTTCGGCTTCGCCGGCAGTGGGAATAAGAAGATGAAGCTTATATTTTTCGAGATAAGCGATTTTATAAAGATCTGTAACGGTTTCGTATTCAATGTTTTCCGTGTCGATGCCGAGAAGGGGAGCAACGCTGGGGTGGCGTATATCCGCATCAACAAGAAGAATGTTCATGCTGTGGTCGGCAAGCGCAATTGCAAGGTTTGTTGCGATTGTTGTTTTGCCTTCGCCCGGCACGGAGCTTGTTGTCATAACGATTTTTTCGCCTTCGTTAAGAGAAGAAACAAAAAGGTTTCTCAACACTCGGAAGGATTCGGGGAATCCGCTTCCTATATCGGGGTTTGTGAAAAGAAGGGATTTATCGCCGGGCATCGCTCTCTTCTTGAAAGTAACCTGAGGAATAACCGCAAGTGAATCGAGAGCAAGCTTGTTTTTGATATCAGTTTTTGTTTTAACTGTTTTACGCTGAACGATATAACCGAAAATAAACAGAATTCCGAAGAATCCGCCGATAATGGCGCCTTTGACAGCTTCGTTGAAATAGTTCACCGAGTTTGAAGGTGAAGTTGCAACGATGGGATGCTTGAGAATTTCAAAGGTTATATGACCTACAACATATTTTGCAACCGACGGATAATTTTCAAGCGCCGAAACGAGCACGTCGTATGTAAGCTGGGGGTCTCTGCCTTTTGCGGTGAGCGTGAACATATTTGTGCCGGGAACGGCAGAGGCGCTCACTTTTGCGGGCAGCGACGAAACCCCGAGATCTTCACAGACTGCTTCCTGAAGCAGATTACAGTTAAGAATATAAGGGAAGGTTGATGAAAGCAACGAAGCCGTTGTTGAGTCGTAATAGAACGAGTAAACCGAAACGCCGCTGATTGCGCCGCTTTCGTTCTGAGTGTTAACGGTAAGTGTTACGTTTGACTGATATTCGGGCACATAGTTCATTTTTTGGTTTATCGCACTGTAACTGCCGAAAAGAACTGCAGCAGCAACGCAGACCCACCAGAATCTCTGCAATGCCTTGATGATATCGTTAAGATAAACCGTAACAAAAACATCTTTCAAGTTTTCAGTTTTCTGATTGTTGTTTGTTGTTTGATTCATGTCAAAACTTTCTTTCAATTTATTTTAGTCAGATTTCATCCTGTTCATCTTCTGAAACGCCGTTGGTTTCGGCAGAATTATCCTGAACAGGCGCATTTTCTTCGGGTTCTTCAATGGTATATACGGGGTTCGGATACTTGCCGTATTTGCCGTAATGACCGTAATGGCCGTAGCGGGTGTGTCTGCCGTATCTGTATCCGCCGTAACGCGAGCTCTCGTCATTGCCTGTGAAGCTGAAGGGAAGAATGTTCATATGAACATCGTTGAGAATACAGCCTGCGAGATTTGAGCTGATTTTACTGATGACAGAAACTGAATCGTTCAGCGCATTCACATTTACGGTATCGGTTCTGATAACCAGAATTGTTTTGTCAACAATATTGATAATATCCGTAACAGAAGAATCGAGCGAAAGCGGCGCAGTGTCGATAATAACAAAATCATATTCCGTTTTGAGTTCGTCAATCAAATCAGAAATGCTTTTATCTTCAATATAGTTGCGGTATTCGGGATCGGCTTTGGTGTTTACCGCAAGGTAAAGAGATGTTTTCTTGAACTTTCTGAAAACAAATTCTTCATAAGAAACTTTTTTGTTGAACAGATCCGAAAGTTCGCCGTTTTCAGTTTCGCCTTCGCTGAAAATTTTGTAGAGAGCGGGTTTCTTGAAGTCGAGGTCGAGAAGAATTACTTTGTTGCCTCTGTCGGCAAGAGAAACCGCAATGTTTGCAGCACAGGTTGATTTGCCTTCGTTTTCGGCAACGCTCGTGATTGCATACACCTTGTCGCCGCTCTGGTTTTTTTTGTGTTCAAGTTTTGCGGCTATTTTATGGAAGTTTTCGGTGAATCTGAGGCTGATATAAGCATTGCTGTGGATCAGCAGACCTTTTTTCTTTTTCTGTCTGATATCCTTGAGCGACATTTTTTTGTCTTCGTGAGCAATCGTGCCGATGAGCTTCGATTCGATTTTTTCGTTGAAGTCGCTTTCTTTCTTTATTGTGTTGCGCATAAGAGAAAATGCAATAACAAGCGCAAGCGCAACCGTTGCGCAGCCCATAATAACAAGGTTACGGTTTGAATTTGAGATATGGTTTGAGGGCCCTGTCGGAACGGTGGGCATGCTGATAACCGTAACGCCCGCATTGCGGAAAATCTTGTTTGAAACTTTGTGGTGTGATTTTATAACCGCATTCAGAAGCTTATATGATTTTTCGGGATGGTTTGATGTTACCTTGAGCTCGATAAAGTTTGTCTGGTCAAGAACAGATGCCGAAATCGTGCCGTCAAAGCTGTCTATTTCAAGATAAGCGGCGGCGTATTCCTTGATTGTCGGCTCAGTGAAAACGTTAACAAGAACATTGGCCTTTTCGGTTGAAATTGTGTATGTTGAGTATGACGCTGTTGCCGAACCGCTGTTGAGAACGGTGAGAGTTGCCGTTGAAGTATACATCGGTTTATATGATGCATGGGTAACAAGATAGAATCCCATTGCACCGGTGAGCGCACAAAGAATAACAACCCAGATATTTTTTACAATATCCTTCAGAAGGCTGTATAATTCAATTGTAATTTTATTTTTCTTCATAGTTTATCATTCTCCAACAATAACGGTCAGCACGCTGTGGCCTCTGAGGCCGTCGGCGTCTGTAACATAATAATGAACGTGATATGTGCCCGGTGTATTGAAATCAACATTGGATTCAAATGTAACCTTTTCCTTGAGGCTTTCTTCTTTCATGTTCAGGGCATCAACAATATATTTTTTGAAATCGATTGTTTTGCCTTTTTTGGCGTATACAAGATATTCTTTGAGTTCGATTGTGGGAACGGAGAGGGGGCGGTCTTCAACAATAAGAGGAAGCTTGATAAGCGAAGAGTCGCCCTTTGAATTTGTGACCGCAACGTTGAGCGAAAATACGCCGGCAATAGAGGTTGCATAATCATCCGAAGTAACAATAATTTTATCTGTTATGTCGCCTTCAAGGCTGTCAGTAGCGTGGATAAGCAGCCTTATATCTATATGCTCATAAAGCGAAAAGCAAAGATTGCCGTCAACATCGAATTTTGGCGATTTATAATCTTTGAATCTTATCATTCTTGTGGCTTTGGCAACGTTGTTGTCGTTATCGCAAACGGCATAGATAACCTTGCTGACGCCTTTTTCAGTGAATCTTGAAATTGATTCGATGATTATTTTATCTGTGAGGTCTTTATCTTTTTCATCGTAGGCGGTAACACCTTTGAGCAATTCTTCATCGGTTGCCTTAAGGCTGACATCTATCATTTCTCCCTCAACGGTAATCTGAGGTATGGTTTTATCTGTGCCGAGCTTTTCGCCCACATATATGGCTGTTGAAGCAATCGTTACAAACACAAATGCAATTAAAACAATAACTTTAAACGGTTTCATTCTTTTTCACCTTGTAATCATTTGATTTTTTCGTTGCTGAGAACTTTTTCGGGGTTTGAATTAAGAAGGATATCCGCATATTCCCTCGAATGCAGCTCGCAAACAATTTCATAAGCATCTGCGAGATACGGAGTTCTCATATACGGGCTGTGAGCATCGCTTGCAACAAAGTCGGCAAGCTCGTGAAGGATGAGACTTTTTGAAATGGCATATGCGTTTATGCCGAATTTGTTTTTGAGGCTTCCTTTGTTTATCTGCATAAGGCAGCCGAGCTTTTTCAGCCTCAGCGGAGCAGAGCCGTCCTCTGCAACAAAGGCATATCTCTCTGGGTGGGCAATAATCGGGGTCAGACCCTCGGCAACAATAAGCCCGAGTTTTTCATAAACGGATTTTGAGCGCTCTTTGAACGCAAATTCAACCAGAAGATAATCCGAATTGCAAAGAGAGAGGAGCCTTTTCTTTTTTATCTGCTCAACGAAATCATCGGCGGCAAAAATTTCGTGGCCGGGGTAGATTTCAAGAGGGATTTTTTCTTCTTTGAGTTTTGCCCTGAGTTCTTTGAATGTGTCAACATAAAACTTATCGAAAAAGTTCTGATAAGAATGCGGTATGTTGCTGTGGGGCGTTGCGATTATGCTTTTTGTTCCGCCGGCAACGGCAAGGCGTGCCATTCTGAGGGATTCTTCAATATTATCGGAACCGTCATCAAAACCGGGCAGAATATGGCAATGAATATCTATCACAGGCGCACCTCCACTAATACATAATTACACATAATATATAATACTATAAACGGCAATATCAAGTCAACATATATTTATATATTTTTATTATTTTCCTTTATATATGACAAAGAAAAACACCCGCACGGAACAAACCGTGCGGGTGAATGTTTTGATATTATGAATAGAAAATCTGAATGCTTGATGAGAATTTGCAATAATCCTCAAACATAACCGGTTCGCCACAGCCTTCTATCATACCGAAAGCATTTTCAATGTCATAACCCATAGACTCCAGGATAGCCATGATTTCCTTAGCATCAACCGTGCTCGATGAGCAAGATGATGTTGCGCCGCTTGCAGCGGTTGTGGCGGCAAGGGTAATTGTTGGTTTTATATATTTGCTCATTATCCTAATCCTTTCTTAAAATCCGAGAATACCTTTGACGGTGTTGAATACCTGAATCAATGTTTCGACTAACCACTTGAAGAATCTGATAATCCAGCAATTCGATGAGTCATCATCATCCGAAGGATCTGCGGGATCTGTGGGATCTGCGGGAACTTCAGGGTCTGCAGGATCTTCAGGGTCTGCGGGAACTTCAGGAATCTCGGGATCTGCTATGGGTGTGTTGGGCTCAACGGTTACTGCGGGAGCCATCATCATTGCTCTTGCGGTCATAAGATCGAATTCGGTTGAAATCGAAGCGGGTGACATAGTCTCGCTTGTGATCTTAAGTGAACCAACAGAAAGAAGGGTGCCGGCCTGTTCGTTCTGGATTGTAACCGTGCCGCTAGAGTTG
>JAZLBI010000009.1:0-9287 GCA_045613625.1 Acutalibacteraceae bacterium
ATAAAAACGGTTGGCGGTGTTGATTTTTTATTATCTTATATTTTAAATTGCCGATGCAAAGCGGAACATTATAAGTACACATTCCAAAGACTGCGCGGGGGATACCCATGCAGTCTTTGCTATTTTAATTTAAGTATCTAAAACAACCAGTTCGATATTGCTATCTTTGAATTTAGGGTTATCTTTAATAAACTGCTTCTCAATAGCAACAACATCATGCTCATCTTCTACATTGACAAAACATTCGAAATAGCTATCAAGAGCTTTCAGTCCGTCGTCATCAAACAATTTGTGAGTTGAGGCATTGATAATCTCTTGTCTTGCAATGATTTTCACTGTTTTCAAATAAAAAACCTCCTGTTTAATCGGTGTATGCTGATGTTAAAAGACGATTATCTCTTCGCCGTCTTTGTTTATAACACATTTTGTTTCTCCGTTTAAAGTTCTTCCTTCAAGCGGTTCACCGTGTTTGATATAGCACTTGTTAACAAGGTCATAGATATAGATTAAATCTTTCTCTTCACCAGGTAAATGCTCATCAAACACCAAAAGGTTGTCGTCTGTAACAAAGCAATCATTAAACATATATGAGATATCGAAATCAAAATCCAATTCAAGAATGAATTCTTCTTTTTCCGAATCAAACACAGCGTAATGCCCGCTATCCCAACCGCCTTCGTGAACAAAATATAATCTGTCGGTGTTGGCGATTTCATGCACTTCATCAAAACGACAAGGAACAATTTCGTTTTCAAATCGGTCAATAACACCCCATTGTTCATTGTTGCACCAGTATAGCTCTTCGCCGTTTTCGTCAACCTGAATATCCCAGTCTCCTTTGCAAACAATTGCTTTTCCGTTTACAAAATTGGTGGCATAAACATATTTAGGTTCAATAACAATATCGAGATTTTTGTCCAGCCATCCCCAAAGACCTGCACACGGCCAATAATTATGATGGTATTGCAACTCAATATTACCTGATTTGCTTACCATTACAAGCCCCTCGGAACAACCGCCATGAAAAGGATAAATCCCAACGGATGTTTCCTGATATTCTTCAGGAAGAGCGACTGCAGTCTTTGTATTTTTATCTAAAAGATAATATGGATTCTGAGGATTTAAATCGGAGATGCGTCCAACGGCAAGCCCCTCTTCATCGTAATCTGCTTGTGTTATATGAACGTTACCCATCTCTGCATAGCTGAATTTTCCTATAGGATATCCGTTATGATAAAGTTCTTCTGCAGAAATAGTTGATCCGCTGATAAATTCTATTCCCTGACCTCTTTTGGCATAATTACGATAACCCATCCAATCAGGTGTAGGCATATGGTCCGTGAGTCTGCCGTTGGAAAATATCTTGTCAGTCATAATTTTGCACTTAAACTTTACGACGTCAGCATCTTCGGATTTGACCGTAAGATTATATTGTTTGATTTCCCCGTTTTCAAAAGTTGCGATGAGAGAAAAGCGGACAGCATCTGACGGTTTTAAGAACTCAACAGAAGAAATTGCGGGGATGGCGTTCGCAGAGCAATAATCATCTTCATCAAGAACAATCAATTCGCAAAACAGATTATCCAGCAAATGAATTTTTACACTGTCAACCTTATTGTTTTTATTTGCTGTGAAAGAAACATAACCGTATTTTTCAATGTAAGGAACGGCGCAATAAACAAACTCATTGAAACGGATATATGACAGTTTCATTTTTCCGTATTTCTCTCTGATTGAAGAAAGATGACTGTAAAAACCGTTATTCACACTGCATCCGGGCCTGTCAGATATCTCAAGAAATACATCATCTGTAAAAAGCACTGACAATGCATCCAGATTCCTTGCGTTATATGCAGAGATAAGACGGGGGATCAAATCCATTTGTTCTTTCGTAGGATAATATCGCAAAATATTTTTACCCATAAGAGTGGTTAACAACAAAGGCTCAATTTTCTTATCCTCTCCGTTGTAGTTTTCTGCAGTATATTGGGTTGTTCCGTCTTCAGCGATCGTTTTGTTTACTCTCAGAAAAATAACAATTATTTCTTTGCCTTGTGAAATTGCTTCGGAGCGGAGCTTGTAGCAGTAGTCCCCATCGGGTAAAACAGTTTTTTCATCGCCATAGGCATAGACGAAAACCGCATATTCAGTTCCTCTGCGCTCGCAAGCATATCCGATAAAATCATCCGTCAATACCGTATCTGAAACGTCATAACCATTATAATCAAGCCAATAAAGAGCGAATTCATCCGCTTTTTCCCAAACATAAATATCGCTTGTATCATCATCGCCGGTTTCACTGTTTCGCATAACCCCAACAGTGTTTTCTTTTCCATATACCGAAGAAAGCTTTTCGGACACATTACGAGCTATGGGCATTTCTTTCTTTTCGTGGCTGAATCGTTTAAGATAAGCAGGATTACGGCTCAGAAGAATATCGCAGATTTTATTTTCATCATTTATCGTCAGGAAAGTGACATATGCCAATTCTTTCGCTTGACAGGTAACGGCACAACGGGTACCTTGATAAATAAGAGGAAGATTATCGGAATGAAGGAGTTCGTCTTTGCTGAGAGCAAGCTCATAAGTATAAGAATTTGTTTCGTTTAAACGTGTGTTGATATCTGCAAATCTGTCTATAATATGCTTTGCGCCGATGCGGTATACATCTGCATATTCCGAGCGATATGTGCAATCAGGCGTAAGATACTCATAAAGAATCCGGGGATTTTTGTTGCTGAATGCATGAGCAAACATTGCGTGAAGATTGAGTTCGTGATCAATCCCCAGAGTGCAGTCGTTGGGATTGAAAATCCTAATATCACTGATTAACCCTTTTTCGTTGATATAATGCCAAATAACAGTCTTGATTCCTTTTTCAGAATATACAGCAACAACTTCGTGACCAATGTATTGCTCTGCTTTACACAACAGAATGTGTTTGACATCTGCTTTTATGATATTTTCAGGCAGAACATATTTTAATTTATCAACTAATAATTCTTTGCTCACAGACATAACGTCACCGTTTTTGTCTGTAAAATCAATTATATCTGCACAACATCTCGGTATACGCAAAAAATCTCCCGATAAAATATCATTAATCAGTATCTTCTGGTTGCGATGAAAACCAAGCAAAAATCCGTTTCTGTACATTGTCTCATCAGCATCCGAAATTAAACCTTCGTAATGATTCTGACAATACGCCGTCTCTTTGCAATCTTTATGTTCAATGGCAACATCCATGGAAATCAATGCGTGGGCAGAAATCCCGTCGCCTTTTTTCGGAGTGAAATCAATGCTGTCTTTTGCAACCAAAACAGTAATTGTTCCGTTTTCGGTAGCAACGTCAAGTTCCCAAAAACTCCATTCGAAATTTTCATAATCAAAACTGCCCGTTGTTTCTGCAATAATAACACCATTGATAGTTGCACAGTTTTCGCCGGCATCTGTTACCTTTCCGCCTTTTGCAGGTTCGTCAGGGATTTTAACAATTGTATCTGCAAAAGCAACAATCTGACCGCAGAGCATATCGCCGCATTCAATTGACGGCAAAATGTCAGGACAAATTATGCGGACAGGAACGGCATTTCCGCTTTTTGATTTCAATGCATATAGCGGAGCAACACCTTCTTCAATGATATTCTGAACTTCCAGATTCCAGTGATAATTAGCACTGAAATGTATATTTGTTTCAACGGGTGTTCCGTCAAGCAATTCACAACGGGAAAACTCCAGATAGTCGGGAAATGTACAAAGACGGTAGTTATACTTGTAACCGGGAATCATATAACGGGTGTTTTCGGCAATGTGCTTGTTCAGACTGTCCCAAACACCCTTCTCGAGAAGCCATTCGAGCCCCATAGATTTAAAAATATTCATTTGCTCACCTCCGTTAAAAACCGTAAATATGAACGTAACTCCAGGAGTCCTTATATTTCTCGGTCCATTCAATCAGGTTCTTAAGCATATAAGCATTATTGTTACGGTTGTCCCAGATTCTGTCACCGTTATATCCAAGCCGACGTCTGGCATCATCGTCTTTTACAGTGAAGTTTGTGTAGTCGATTCCGCAAGCATCTTCAAACGCTTCATCAAAAGTTTCAAAAGAATAAAAACATTTCCAACGCTCCAAGAATGCGAGCCACTTCTCCATCGGAATATACAGATTATCATCTTCGTCAAATTCTTCGCCGATTAATCCGAGAAAAAGATAAAATTCGCTGTAGTAGGGTTCGCTTACATGTATTTTTGCGCTCTTAAGCACAGTCTCTTCCTCGTCACAGGGGTATAATGATATGAAGGTGTAAAAGTCTCTGTATTGGAAAAGTTCAGGCATACAAAGGTCTATGCGAGAGATTTTTTCCTCATTGTTTATTTTTATGCGAAGAATCACACTGTTTGTTTTGTCGTCTATGGTTTGCTCCATCAGCAGACAGAGTTCGCCTGAAGAATAATGCAAGCCAACTGACCCGTTGGTTTTTTCTCCGTTAATATGAATATCAACATTATCAATAACGTTAATATTCCCTACAAGTTCCTGAATGCTGCAAGTCGGAAACGTTCCGTTTCTTTTGAGTGTTTCTCCTTTTCCCGAAAGATAATCCGTAACCGCATCGTATCCGACGTTGGGGGTCATCACCCACTGAGATTCAAGCACACAGTCTTCGGCAAGGCACGGAAACAAGGAAGAAAAATCGCCGTTTTCGTAGCCATATGAAATCAAGTCAAGATACTCAAAAGCAAGTGTTGCCATTTCAAGTTTGGTTTTCATAATGCAAACACAACCTTTCTTTTTGTTGCCTTGATTATATATTTTCAGCGTAATATATTGGTCGCCTTTAATGCGACATTTATGTTTGACGGGTTATACGATAGTGCTCATATCCAAATGACGTTTCTCGGGTTAAAGAGTCACCGTCGATGCGTACATTTCGAAATAAATCATCAAACACCAAAGTTCCATCAATCAAGAACAGTTTATCTCGCACACCCCAGTTTCCTTCTGTACGATAGGAAGCAATAATAAACCCGTCTTTCAGAATTATATCGGTATACTTTTCCGGCAAGATAACAGCACCGTCAATCGTTGATAATCCGTGCTTGCCTTTGGTGCCTGTAACCAAATATCCCTGTTCATAGTAGTCAATATGTACCGCCTTCTCAAAGATAAAAGGAATAATAACAGTGCCGTCTTCATCTATAACACCGCACTTGCGGTCTTTCCACATACAGATTTTTTCGTTGCGCTTCCAACGATGACTGTTAAAATCACTTGGCATTGGGTTCCCGTCATAGTCAAAGCAGTATGTGTCGCCGTATGGAGATTCACACTCGATATAACCTTTTTCAAAACCAACATAATCGTATTCAAAAGGAACAATAACCTTTCCATCGCTTATTCGAGCGACACCGTATTTGTCCCAATCCTCACCTGCGGTTACCAAACCGTGTTCGCTGTTGTATTCCTGTATGAATCTATAGCGTGGCTCCATCAGGATGTTGCCGTCAAAGTCCATAATTCCATATTTGCCATATTTTTCTCGCTGAAAATTGACAGCAGTGCCGCTGTGAGTAGCAAGATTGGGATAAATACAGGGAATAATCTCTTTGCCTTTTTCATCAATAAGTCCCCATAAGGTTTCGCCGTCTGCTATTTTGGCGACAAACGCACGTTTTTCAATTTGCCTGAAGCCGGAAGTAAAGATATACTGCGGTTCAATAACAACCTTACCTGATTTGTCAATAAAACCCCATAACCCGGCTGAAAGTTCATCAAAATATTCTTCTTCAGGATAAGTAACCTTGCCTTCGTGGCGCTTTACAGAAAATTCGCACAAACCTTCCGAGAAGCAATCCGTGCGGATTTCGTAGTCAAACGGTATTTTTTCACCGCTTTCATTAATTAAGAATTGTTTTTCTCCGATTTTCGCCGTTACGCAATGGTCATATTCAAAATCTTCGCCCTCATCAAAGATTGGCGGAATTAACCATTTGCCATCATTTTTCAGATAACCTATCTTACCACTTGATTCCGACTGCGTTGCAAAAACTTTAGAATACCCGGCGTTTTCGTGGATATAATACCCGGAATAATCGCTTATTCTGTTTCCGGCTGTATCAATTTGTGCGGCATTAACACCGTAATAAGCATCATCACGCGGTTCTGAGGTGTAACTGAATCCGCCTCTCCCAATTTTTAAAGGAACTCTGTATAATCCGTTTATTTTTAAATTTTCCTTCTCAAAAGAAAATGTATCAATCTTTTCAGGGATTAATTGTGGAACACCGCGGTAGTAAAGAATGTGTGCAGGAATGTAGTATCCGTTCGAAAACTCAACGCCTTCTCTGTGGATATCCTTTATGTATTGAACAGACTGCAATACATTTTTATCAAACTCATATCCATTAATAAGAACAGTGCCGTCAATATCCAGAGTTTCAAAGCTGTGTATATAATAGTTTTTGACACATCCGTCCGAGTAAAGTATTTGAATTGCAAACGCATGCATGGTCTCAACATCAAGAAAACGCACATCGGTAATGGCGGGCATTAACAGTGCCTGCGGAAGTTGTTCTGAAGGGATAGGAATAACTTTATCTGTACTCTTAATGCTTTCCTCAACAATTTGGGAAATCTGATTTGAATTGTCTACAAATAAGACATAGTGATTCTGCTCTGAAACCAATCGAATATCATAATAAGAACTATTATGCCCTTTGATATAAGCCATAAATGGCATTTGTCGATTGTCAAAATAAGTCTTAATGTTATTAACTCCGCTAACAATAGTTTCGGTCCTTTCATACTTATTGTTAGCAATTTCATACTCATTACGGAAAGGACATCTCACAATTACAGCATCTTTTTTAAATAAGCTTTCATATTCAGACACCAACCCGCTTGTAACTGCAGAATGAAAAAGCGCTTCGGCATGTGACCAAAAAGGTTCGACATTTCTTATAAAAATATATTCATCATTTACTTTAACAGGTTGCAGAAAATCTGTACCGGCCTCATTGTAGATATGAGTAACAAAACGGAAAGTATCTTTGCGTTTTTCAATACCGATACAGTTCCTCATAATGACAGCATCATACCCTTTGGCACTCCATTCCGAGCAAATGTTATATGCATATCTTGGATCCAAATCGAAAGGTATGCTGTCTTCAAAGTGCAAAAAGGAAAGATATGCATAGGTTTTTGATTTGTTTTGGACGATATATACGATGTAATCGTCACATAAAATGGTTTCTTTCAAAAAATAATTGGACAGAAAGAACCCCAATGCATGTGTATCCGCATACGCCCAGGCGAGAACAACTATATGCTCGAAGTCTTTTTCTCCTCGCTCTTCTTTGTGTGTACGCATTTCGGTAATTGTGTCACCGGAAAAATATTTGATTAGTTCATCCTTGACAGAATAGGAGTAATATTTACTCATATTTAACACCTTTCTTTGTTTATGGCACAATTATAGCATTAAAGATGTCGGAAACGGTCGCCTTTGATGCGACAATTTATCTGCCGATAATTTTTTCGCCCAAATCATACAGGACAATATTGATATCGCTGAGTTTATAAATTTGTTCCCGAAAGAAATATTCAACAATAATGTCTTTTTTATTGCTGTGAGAAAAAGTATATCCTGCACGATTCAGCAAATCCTTTGCTTCATCAAGAGAGAGACGTAATGCCAACGAAATGGCAAATGCAGTATCCTTCGACGGTTTATAATTTATATCAGAGATTATTTTTGAAAAAAGTCTGCGGTCAATCTGAGCTGCTTTGTATATCTCTGAATATTTCATACCTTTCTTGTTTGCATAAAATATAACCGCTTCAACAAAAGTTTTGTTTTTTGTTTTGTCAAGAGATGTAACAAGACCTGAAAAAGAGGAAGATAAACTATATTTTTGCATGATTGACGAAACCGATGCGGAATCATATTTATCATCAAGAACATCTCTTCTTGTACTGTATTTGATGCCATCATCTTTACTGTCATCGAAAGCATTTTTTATCGGTGTTCTGACAGTGAAAGTTTTTGCCAGATACAGTAAAGCCCCGTCGGAATACTTTTGAATTCTTCTTTTTCTGAATACATCAAACATTCTTTTGTTCAACCCCTTTGGAACATATTTTTGAAACAATTATAGCACAAAACAAGCAAAGATTCATTAGTTATTGACACGTATCAGTCAAGCACGCATCTGACGGTTTTGCCCCAGGGCGGTGTAACCTCATAGTTATTTATCATCCACAGAACAGGGATTCCGATTGCGGCGGATTCATCAGGGAAATATGCATCTCCGTCGGTAAATATTATTATAGCCGATGGCTTATCTTCAGAACGACTCATAGCAACATAATCAAAAACCGCAAAGAAGTCAGTGCCTCCGCCTCCAACGGGTATGATGCTTAAAATATCGTTGACTGAATCAAAAGAAACAGGCTCGGTAATTTCAGCGTCAAAGAAACCCAGCTCACCTTCCAGCTTACCGTTATATTGTGAGATTGCACCGCTTATTTCAGAATATGCAAGGTTTATCATCTCATCAGCCATTGACCCCGAAGTATCAACCATAAAAAGAACTTTTTTCACAACAAAATCTTTTTCGTTAAAATCGGGTAAAAAGAAATCGCTTCCGTCAAACCGTCTGTCGGGTGGGGAAAAAGAATAATCGCAGGTTTCTTCCTGAATAAAATCGTTAAGAATCTTTTTCCAGTCTGTTTTTGGTCTTTTAAGATCTGAAACAAGTCTTTGCGCGAATGCAGGCATATTTGCCGCTCCGTTGCTGCTGCTTACGAGTTGTAATGTGGCATCCATTGCTGCGGCGATAAGAGTTTTCCAATCCACATTGCAATCTTCTCCATCATCTGAAACGCTGATTTCTAAACCGTCATCACTGTTTTCACTATCACTATTTTCTCCACTTCCATTGCCGTCGCCTTCTCCGTTTTCACCACCGCCGCTCGATGGATTTTTTCCTTTTGGTTTACCCCTGCCATCAATTTCTCTTGTTGCAAGTGGGTCATCAAGGTCACCTTTTATAATGAGAGTCAGGATTTTATCATCCTTCGGATATTTCAGCTTGCCCCACCATTTATCGTTATCAATCATTATTCCTTTCTTTAAAACCTCATCATAATCGGGAACATAGCGGCAATACTGATAAACCTCATCTGCATCAAAAAATTTTCCTTCAAAATTAAATTCACCTTTTTGAATTGTGTGATAAATTTTACCGAGTCTGTGAAAATCATCTCGATCAAGCACGTCATC
>JAZLBI010000010.1:0-3171 GCA_045613625.1 Acutalibacteraceae bacterium
CGAAATGACCTTCGGTCAGAGTCAGGCTGTGCTTTATCAGATGATGAAGGATCATTATCCCGAAATCTATGAAAAGATTAAAGAAAAGGTTGCAAACGGTCAGTGGGATATCTGCGGCAACGTTTGGGTTGAGGCGGATACTAATATCGCATCGGGCGAAGCGCTTATAAGACAGGTGCTTTACGGCACGGAATTTTTCAGAAACGAATTCGGCAAGGCTTCAAAAACCTATTGGCTGCCCGACTGCTTCGGTTTCACCTGGGCTCTTCCTCAGATTATCAAGGGCTGCGGTATGGAAAATTTCATAACCTCAAAGCTCAGCTATAACGACACAAACAAGTTCCCCTATAATATGTTTATGTGGCAGGGCAATAACGGCGAGAGAGTATATGCCCATCTTATGCGCCCCGCATATAACTGCAACTATAATGTTTGGGAGATTATGACAGCCGATGCGGAATGCAACAACAAGAGCGATCTCAATGTTTCAATGAGTATGTACGGCTTCGGCGACGGCGGCGGCGGCCCCACAAGAGGTATGCTTGAAAGAGGCAGACGCCTTCAGAATTTCCCGGGACTTCCCAAAACAGAAATCGGCCACGTTGACGATTTCTTCAAGACCTATCACGGCAATGAAGATGAACTTCCCGTCTGGAACGGCGAGATGTATTATGAAAACCACAGAGGAACTTTCACAAGCCAGGCTTTTGTTAAAAAGAATAACAGAAAAGGCGAATTCCTCTTCACAAGAGCTGAAATGCTCAGCGTTTTTGCCGAAAAAATGCTCGGCAAAGAATATCCGAAAGAAGAGATTGAAAAGGGCTGGAGAATCCTTATGACAAACCAGTTCCACGATATTCTTCCCGGCTCGTCAATCCACGAAGTTTTTGAGGATTGCCGCAAGGATTATGCCGTTATGAACAAAATCGGCGAGGATATTTTGGGCGGCGCTCTCAATTCGCTCGGCGGTGCGGTTTCGGCCGATAAAAACAGCATCACGGTATGGAATCTTACCTCGGCAAACAGCTATGAGCCCATCAGCGTTGAGGGCGTTCCCGAAGGAATGTATGTTTCAACCGCAGACGGACTTTCGCTGCCCTGCGCCTATGTTGACGGCAAATTCCTCTTCCTTCCCGATGAGCTTCCTCCGATGAGCTGCAGCGTGTTCACTCTTCAGGAGGGTGAATGTATCTACAGCCCCGTTGAAACAGAAGCGAATCTTCTTGAAAATGCCGTTCTTCGTGTTGAACTTGACGAAAACGGTCAGATAACAAGCATTTACGATAAACTCAACGAGCGTGAAAGCCTTGACGGCAAGGGCAATATTCTCACCGTTTCGCTCGATAAGTGCATCCACGAAACAGCGTGGAATCTTGAGCTCAACTATCTCAAAAAGATGTGGGAGCTTAAGGCGGAGAGCGTTGAAGTTGCCGAATGCAACGCTGTCAGAGGCGTTATCAGAGCGGTTTACAGCTTCAACAAATCAAAGATTACTCAGGATATAACTCTTTATCAGAACGGCGAGAGCGTTGTTTTTGACACAACCGTTGATTGGCACGAGAGCGACAAGGTTCTCAAGGCGGGCTTTGATGTTTCTGTTATCGATACCGATGCAACATATGAAATTGCCCACGGCGCAATCAAACGACCCACTCATTGGAACACAAGCTTTGATATGACCCGTTTCGAGGTTGCCGCTCATAAATGGGCTGACCTTTCCGAAGGCGGCTACGGCTGCAGCATTATCAATGACTGCAAATACGGCTATGACATCCACAACAGCCATATGAGGATAACTCTTATGCGCGCTCCGACCTGCCCCGACAGAACGGGCGACCACGGCATCAACACCTTCAGCTATGCCTTCCATCCCCACGCAGAGGATTGGAGAAACGATACCGTTCAGATGGCGCATACTTTCAATGTTCCTCCCGTTGCTGTTTATAATGCAGAGGCAACCGAGGGCGTGATTTCAAGCGGCGCATCCTTTGTTTCAATCAGCGAAAAGAATGTTATGATTGATGCAATCAAGAAGGCTCAGGACGGCAGAGGATATATCATCCGAGTTGTTGAGCAGGAGCAGAAACGAGGCACTGTTGAGCTTGATTGGGCGTTCGGATTTGAAAAGGTTATCGAATGCAATATGATCGAAGAGGATAAGGCTGAGATTGCAGAAAGCGGCTCATCGTTTGAATTTTCAATCAAACCCTTCGAGGTTAAAACTTTCAGAATTATTTAAGAAAAAGCAGGGGAAACCCTGCTTTTTTTAATGCGTAATTCGTAATGCGTAATGCGTAATTGATTTGTGACGGATATTTATTGGAATTTGTCATTCTGAGCGAAGCGAAGACTCTTTTCAATGCGTAATGCGTAATGCGTAATTGATTTGTGACGGATGTCTTTGCGGGATGAGGCTCATCCGTTTCGGAAAACATCGCAAATCAATCCGCAAATTTATATATATTATATATATAATTATTCTTGAAATATTTATATATAAGTGTTATACTTATAGGATATTGAAAGGAATGATTATTTTTGAGACGCAAGAAATGGGTAGTGACCAAGAGCAACAAAGAACTTGCCGTGCAGCTTGCTCAGCAGCTCGGCATTGATCCGTTTGCTGCTTTGCTTGCTGCTTCCCGAGGCTTTGATAATATAGATGAATTAAGCGATTTTTTTGACCCCGATGCTCCTTTGCAGCTTTCTCCGCTTTCGATTGCGGATATGGCAAAGGCGGCAGAAAGGATTAACCGTGCGATAGACTGCGGAGAGCTTATCTGCGTTTTCGGCGATTATGATGCAGACGGCGTAACCGCAACCGCGCTTCTTTTCTCTTATCTTGAAACAAGAGGCGCAAATGTGATTTATTATATTCCCGACAGGCTCAGCGAAGGCTACGGTCTCAACATCGGAGCTGTTGAAGCTCTTGCCGCAAAGGGCGTTAAACTCATCGTGACCGTTGATAACGGCGTTTCTGCGATTGATGAGGCAATCCGAGCCAAAGAGCTTGGCGTTGAGCTCATTGTTACCGACCACCATAAGGTCGGCGAGATTCTTCCCGATGCCGAGGCGGTTGTTGACCCTCACAGAGAGGATTGTCCGAGTGCATAGGTCGGGTCGCAGCCATGTCGTTCTGTGAGCCAAGGGGTTGTTCCATGCGGTGGTGTT
>JAZLBI010000011.1:0-7671 GCA_045613625.1 Acutalibacteraceae bacterium
TTTTTTTTGCTCCTTTAACGGATTATTTTTGCAAGGAATCAACATCTTTCCTTGCCCTTTCACCTGTTAGACGAGTGAGTTTTTGTTGCGGTTCATTATTTTTGAATTTTTTTGAAAATTTTTCTCAGGATATTTTATAAATCGCAGATTCTGACAAACAATAACAGGGCAAATATTGAAAACAAGGAGAAAGATATAAAATGAAAGCCGCCCGATTGCTCGGACGGCTTTTGTGTTGTATGGTAAAACATTTTAAACTATTGCATCTGCAGGAGCGTTTTCGGGGAGCCAGCCTGTAAAGCCGAGTTCGGGCATTGCCGTAACCAACGCAAGGCCTTTTGACTCCGTTGGAAAGAACGAATGTATCTGTCAGTTTATTCATTTCAGAATCTCTTTTAATCAGTCTGTTTAGTTTTACTGAATTACTGAAATATTGCAATCCGTTCCGATTTGTTCAATCTTAACGGATGATGATTTGCCGTTTAATTTTACGGTTATTATGTTACCGTTTCGGACTGCACTTGCCGTGAGAATGACATTGCCGTCGGTGTCACAAACCGTGCGCAGAGCTTCAGCGCCGTCAGCAAGGTTACAGATGCGTAACGTCAGATTTTCGGTGTAGTCATAATCGGTTTTGTCATCACAGCCGCCGATTGGCAGAATTGTATTTTCCCGTACAAACACAGGCAGTGAGAAGAAATCATAAGTATCTCTGCGCCACGAGCCGCCGTCAACTGATTCACCCGTAAGCAGATGTGCCCACTTGCCCTTCGGCAGGTAATAATCAACCGTGCCGTCTCTGCTCATAACCGGAGCAACGAGAATGCCGTTGCCAAGCATATATTGGCGGTCACAATCCTCACAGCCGAGCTCGTCAAATTCAAGCATCATCGCTCTCATCATCGGAATACCGATTTCGTGAGCCTCAACAGCGTGGGCATAAAGATACGGCATAAGCCTGTTTTTGAGCTTTGTGAAATGGCGGCAAACATCAACAGCTTCATCGCCGAAAAGCCAGGGCACACGGTAGGAATCCGAGCCGTGAAGCCTTGAATGAGAGCTTAAAAGCCCGAAGGCAAGCCAACGTTTATAAATATCGGCAGGAGCAGTGCCTTCAAAGCCGCCGATATCGTGGCTCCAGAAACCGAAACCCGAAAGGCAAAGGCTCAGACCGCCTCTGAGCGATTCGGACATCGAAACATAGGTTGAGTCACAGTCACCGCCCCAATGAACGGGATATTTCTGTCCGCCGACGGTTGCGCTCCTTGCGAATACGCAGGCTTCTTTTTCGCCCTTAACCTCTTGAATTACCTCAAAAACAACTTTGTTATAGAGATATGCGTAATAGTTATGCATCCATTCGGGGTCGCTGCCGTCATAATAGACAACATCTGTCGGAATTCGCTCGCCGAAATCGGTTTTGAAGCAGTCAACGCCCTGATTCATAAGCCTGCGCAGATGGTTTTTATACCATTCAACCGCATCGGGATTTGTGAAATCCACAATGCCCAGACCCGCCTGCCACAAATCCCATTGCCATATATCGCCGTTGGGTTTTCTGAGCAGATAACCTTTTTCTGCCGCCTCATCAAAAGCCGCACTTTTCTGACCGAGATACGGATTTATCCAAACGCAGATTTTCAGTCCCTTTTTGTGCATTCGGGCAAGCATTCCCTCAACATCGGGGAACACATCTTTGTCCCATTCAAAGCCGCACCATTCATTTTCTTTCATCCAGTAGCAATCAAAATGGAATACGCTTAACGGAATATCCCTTTCAGCCATTCCGTCAACGAATCGGGTGACGGTTTCTTCGTCATAAGAAGTTGTGAAAGAAGATGACAGCCATAAGCCGAAAGTCCACGCAGGAGGAAGTGCGGGTCTGCCCGTGAGTGCTGTATAGCGTGACAAAACACCCTTGCGGTCGGGTGCGCCGATAACGATAAAGTCAAGCCTTTCGCCGGGTATGCTGAACTGCACCTTTGTGACAGCTTCTGAGCAGACCTCAAAGGAAACGGGCCCCGATTCATTAACAAACACACCGTAGTTGCGGTTGCTTATGTAAAACGGAATATTTTTATAGCTGATTTCGGTTGAAGTTCCGCCGTCCTCATTCCAGCAGTCAACAACCTGACCGTTGCGTACAAACGGAGTGAATCTCTCGCCGAAACCGAAGATTTTTTCGCCCACATCAACCTGAAGCTGACCTCGCATAAAGTTACCTTCGGGGGAGGTAATGTAGCTGAGCATAGATGTGCCGTAGCGTCTGCTGATTTCGGTAAGCTTTCTGTCTTCGTAATAATAGGCAAAGCTGCAAGGCGTTTTTCTGCCGATTACAAGCTTTGTGTTGCCCGATTTAACGGTTATTTCATCATCGTTTTCACTGTATTCAAGCGGAATACGCTTATCATCAATTTCAAATTTCGGATATTTTCTTCTGTCGCCCTTAAAATGCACCGTCTGCAGACGAATCATATCGGGCTGCGGAGAAGAAATGACTATCTCCTGAGCAGGGCCGCCTATGCTGCGGATATCCTCGCGGTAAGGAACAACAAAAAGATGAAGCTCAGTTTTGTCGTCTGAAAGGCTGATCTTGCGTATCTGCTCGCAGTTATATGTCTGAACACCGGGCTTGAGAACCCATTGACCTATATTGAATTTCATACCAAAACCTCACATAAATTAATCAGGATAAGTTACCTGCCGACCCGTAACAGATTCTATAAATTTACCGTAAACATCGGTTGCAAATTTCTGGAACATACCTTTAACCGCAAACTCACGGGCCATTTTGTATGTGAATTTGTCGCCGTTCTTCTTTTCTTCTTTCACAGTTTCAAAATCGTAGACATCAAACATACGTGCCACCCGTGTTTCATAAGTTGAGGTGTCATTTTCGTCAACTTCAATCACACGGTATCCGCATTGAGTGGAATGAAAAAGTCCTATGTAGCGTGTGCTGAGCGAGTTGACAATATCAATTCCTTTGTGCTCAACTCCGAAGGCATTTGTGTGGTCGTGTCCCGTAAACATTGCAAGAACGTCGCCTTTTTCAACCATCGCATCAAACTGACCGTAATTTTCATAGCCCGGACAAGGGTATTCTCTTATTGTGCCGTAATTCACACGCTCGGGGTCGAACATATAATATTCGTCTTTGTTATATACATGCTTGTATGAATAGGATTTCCAAGAGTCCGATTTCTGAAGCGCGTCATAGATTTCGCCAACGATTATGTGCTGAAAAACGAGAGAATTCACTGCTTCTCCGTTGCTTTCTGCCCTGAGCTTATCCGAGGTTTCTTTATACCATTCGATCTGGTCGGGTTTGACACAGCTGTATCTGCCCTCTTCATCATAATCGCCTGAATCAAACACCCAGAGATTGAATTTCACCTTTTCGCCGTCGGATGAAAGCACAGGAATGTTATATGTACCGCAACCCGAAAGAGCATCGCCGTCATCAACGGAAACGGAGCAAGAAAATGTGTTGTAATATGCCATCAGATCTTCACGGGACATCGCGCCTTGCTCAGAATCGTGATTGCCGAAAGTTACGGCAACGGGAATATTTCTTGAATCAAAAATATTCATCAATGCATTAATCAGTTTCTTCGTATCTTCCGCATTGTCGCAATTCAGAACAATATCGCCCGTCAGCATAACGATATCGGGCTTTTCCGCATCGCAGGCTCTCTCAACCATCCAGATTGTGGGGTCGAGGTTGTGGTTATGTTTAAGATGAGTGTCGGTAATATGCAGAATTTTGAGTTTTCCGTCTGAGCCGAATCTGATTGTTTTATCAGTTTTGTTCTGACTGTCTGCGGGGTTATAGTTAACACCGCTGTATGCGGGTCTTATTGAAAGCGATAAAATTCCTGCCGTTATAACAACAATTATAACAGCCAATGTAATTGAAATTATTTTCACAATCCGCTTTTTCATCGTCCAACCTCCGACTAAATCAAAACTCCGTCACAATGGTCAACTTCGTGCTGAATTATCTGTGCAGGGAAACCCGTGAAAGTTTTGATGCGGGTCTGAAATTCTGCTGTCTGCCACTGCACTTTTACAGTCTGATAACGCTTACATTTGCGAGGACCTCCGAGCAGAGAAAGACAGCCTTCTTCTGTATCGTAAGGCCCCGATTTTTTTATGATTTCGGGGTTGAACATAACCATATATGTTCCGTCGTTATCAAATGCAATAATCCGCTTGTGCACGCCGATCATATTCGCCGCCATACCGACACAACCGTCTTTATGTGCAACAAGCGTGTCCAACAAATCCTGTGCGGTCTGTAAATCTTCTTTTGTTGCGACTTCCGATTTCCTTGCAAGAAGAATCGGGTCGTGAATGAGTTCTTTTATCATAATAAGCTCCTTTATGCAAAGGTACATAACGATTTTAACATATCCGAAAAAACTTATCAACAAGCATTATAAATCAAAAACAATAAATTAATTTTCGCATAAACCGCAAATTCTGACAAACAATAACAGGGCAAATATTGAAAACAAGGAGAAAGATATAAAATGAAAGCCACAGGTATTGTCAGAAGAATCGACGACCTCGGAAGAGTCGTCATCCCCAAAGAAATCCGCCGCACCATGCGTATCCGAGAAGGTGACCTGTTACAGACAACATTGACACAGTCAGAAAACTACATTTCCGCACTATTAGAATTAGAGAAACGACTTGACTGAAACCCTTACATATCAACGGTTTCAGGTGTTCATCACACAAACAACAAAGACTGCATAGGAACTCCCTATACAGTCTTTTGTTTATAAAAAACAACGCTAAGATTTACGATTTAAGCAAAGAATTAACGATAAAATTAAAAGATTAACGATTTCGTTAATTCAAATCGTTAATCCTTTCACTCATTACTTCGTATTACAGATATAAACTAACAAAAATCCAATTCAGAAATCAACTCATAATTTTCGAGTTGGTTTTTGAGTTGAATTATTTAATCAATCAACATTCCATACTGTTCTGCCTTGCATTTTATAAGATCAACGAATCGCTCACTGCTTTTTCAAAATTGCGTGCAGATTCATTTCCTGCTCCGCCGTCAAAAAGAGAATTTTTCATGTATACGGCGGCAATATTGTTTGCGGGGTCAATCCAAAAATGCGTACCGTAAGCTCCGCTCCAGCCGAAAGCTCCGAGAGGCAAATTTTCATAATCTTCACGGACTATTACCCTGACACCGAGCCCCCATCTTTCGCTTGACGGCATTATATCTTCGGAAACAAAAGGCGTACGCATAAGCCTCAGCATATCTTCGCTGATAATCTGCTTTGTCGGTGTTTTTCCGTTATTCAGAAGCATTTTTGCAAACTCCGAATAGTCGGCAAGCGTTGATACCAGCCCTGCTCCCCCGAGATAATGTGTTTTGGGGAAATCAGAGAAAACACAGTCATAATTCATTTTCTCATCGCAGATTTTGCCGTTAACCTTATTATGCATGGCAATCATTGCGCTCCATTGCTCCCTTGAGGGGGTAAACGTGGTGTTCACCATACCGCAGGGCTCAAAAATTTCCTGCATTAAAAAACCGTGATAATCTGTTCCGCTCACTTTCTCAATGATTTTCGCCAATACGTCAAAAGCGGCAAACGGGCTGTATTGCTGCTTTGTACCCGGTTCAAAATCCAGACCGATATTCGAATAGAATTCAACTGCGGAATCAATACTCTTTTGGTCGTCGAAGGTCATTTTCTGCTCCTTCAGGGGCTCACTGCCGATTCCCGAAGTATGCGTAAGCAGATTGCAAACAGTAATTTCATTCTGCGCTTTGCCCAGATCTGTCAGACCGTTCTGTGTGATTTGTGTGATGTGGATATCTTTAAATTCGGGTAAATATTCGGACACTTTATCATCAAGAGAAAGAAGTCCCCGTTCAATAAGAATAAGTATTGCCGCTGCCGTGACGGGCTTTGTCATAGAAGCCATACGGAAGATTGTGTTTTCGGTAACGGGGTGAGTGCTGTCTGCAGAAACGGTTCCGAAACATTTTTTATAAACCACGTCACTGCCCTGGATAACACAATAAGCCGAACCGAACACTTTGTTGTTTTCAAAGTCGTACCGAGCAGCTTTTTCAATATTATTTTTTAATAAACTCATATCAAATTTGCTCATTGAGGTATCCTCCATATCTTAAATTTATCATAACATATCAAATTCTAAAAAACAAGCTGACACAATCTATATTATAACAGACAGTATAGTGAGCTGAATTTTGTACCGACTCGGCGAAACAAAACAATTGAAAAATTTTTAAACTGTGTTATATTAAGTATGAGATGATTTGAATTCTGTAAACAGTGCAAAGGAGTAAAAAAATGGAAAAGAAAAAGCTTTATATTCTTACATATGACCACGGCGGATACGTTTTGTGGAAAGACAGAGTAAAGCCGAGGCTGAAAGAAATTTCCGAATGGATGGAAAAATATCCCAAGCTCAGAATAGGTCTTGACTATGAATCCTTCACGTTTGACGAATTTTCAAGATGCGACCCCGAGGTTGTTGAAATGACAGGCGACCTGCTGAAAAAATATCCCGACAGAATCGGTCTCGGTGCAACAACTTATGGTCAGCCTCTTTCGCTCACAATCAGCGAGGAGTCAAACGCCCGTCAGCTCACCTATGCAATCAGAACAAACAAAAAATATTTCGGAATAACTCCCGATGTATACTGCATATCGGAATTTGCCCTTAACAATCAGACCCCTCAGCTTCTGAAACTTACGGGTCATAAGGCGGCAATTCTGCGTTCTCACGTTATGGGCTACGGATACCCGAAGACCTTTGACTCAGCGTGGGGCAGATGGATAGGCAAAGACGAAACGGAAATACCTGCGGTGCCTACCTACGATAAAATGGGCAGAGGCTTCAACTGCTGCACTGTTGATAACTGGATTCTTTCACGCTGGCCTCAGGATACGGAAATATCTCTTGAAAAATTTGAAGAGATGTTTGAAAAATACTCTCCCTTGCTTGCTTCAAGATACGATGACCTCACACAGCCGATTGAAGAAGTTACGGCATATATCGAAACAAAGGAGAATTATGAATACGTTCTTCTTGAAGATATTCCTGCTCTTTACGGCGAAGCAAAGGATGAACTGAAAACAACCGACAATGATTTTCACGTTCAGATGCCCTGGGGTTACTGCGGCAATGAAATTTTCAACGGCGTGCGTAAGGCAGAGGTTGAGGCTGTTCAGGCAGAAAAGCTGAACGCACTGTCAGTTATGCTCGGCGGCAAAGCTTATAACGCTAACCTTGACGAAGCTTGGAAATATGCTCTTGCGGCTCAGCACCACGATGTTACAATCTGCGGTCTGCTTGACCTTGCCAACCGCTTTATTCCCGCATCGCTCAAAGAATCGGAATTTGTCAGAAACGAATCTCTCAAAGGCATTGCTTCTCGTTTTGCCTGCAAGGGTGAAAATTCTGTTCTCGCAATAAACACAAACTCATTTGCCGTTAACGACTGCATAAAAGTCGGCGAGGACAAATACGTCTACGCATCAATTCCCGCATACACCGCAAAAGTCATTCCTGCCGATTCAACAAGCGGATGTGAAAGCAAATTCAGATGGAATCCCGAATCGGGCATTCTCGAAACGGCAGATTATAATATCAGGCTCACCG
>JAZLBI010000012.1:0-2595 GCA_045613625.1 Acutalibacteraceae bacterium
CCTTTTGCGTTGAAAATGAGCGATGTGACGCCTATGAGCGACGCAGTAAGAGTAAGATAATTTTCTTTGTCAAATAAAAAGAAAGAAACGAGAATGAGCAAAACAGACGAGATCCACAGACTGATTTCGAATTTTGAGAAATACTTCATATATCCTCCAAACAAAAAAGCATTTGAGGATACATCTTCAAAGACCTAACGATGTATCAACAAATGCTTTGCATTTTCTGCCCGGTGGCAGTTACATATTATATTCGTATTATAGCCGACAAAAATGCTGAAGTCAACAGTGAGCGAGAATAAAATCAACAATCGGTTTCGGGTCATCAAGTCCGTGCGGGTGATGAGCGCAATTAGGCTTTATGAAAACTTCAAGGTCAATGCCGTTTTCTCTGTATGCCTTTTCGAGAAGAATTCCGTTTTCTTCATAGGGCACGGTTTTGTCTGCTCCGCCCGCAACAAGCACGGCGGGGATTTTGTTCTCAACAAGTGCGGGGATTTTATGCATCGGCATATCCGTGTAGCAGATGAGCTCCGAAATGTTTTTCAATCCGAGCGAATCGAATATTTCAGGGAAATCCTCGCAACACGCATCTCCGATTCCGAAGCCGCACGGGCAGCTCATATAGTTGAGCACGGGCGCATCAACATAAAGGCACGAAACAAGTTCGGGATATTTTGCCGCAAACTTGATTGCGATAAGCCCGCCGCAGCTCATGCCGACGGGCACGCATTTTGGAGATAAGCCGTATTCGTTGATAACATTTTTTGCAAATTCCGCCTTGCGGTCAAGGTCAGCAACTGCACCTCAACGGTTATCATTTTCGATGAAACAGAGATAAAATCCTTTTTTCAGCAACTCAATTTCAACCTCGGGGAAAGCATTCCAATATTCCGTTTTAACCGCAAGAACAGGATTTTCAACTTTTTTATCGGGAATAACAACAATTGCTTTCTGACCGTCAAAAACAAATTCGCGGTATACAAAGCCGTTCCATTTCATAGCGTGCTCCTTAGATTATGTTTTCTGCCTTTAATCTTAACAGATAAAGTGTTCTGAGCCACTCGGGTTGATTCTGTGCTGTTTCCGTAAGCTTTTCAAGTGTTCTCTTACCTATTCTTCTGTCAAGCACCGCAAACATTCTTACAAGCGGATTTTTGTGAAATATTGAATTTTCAATCGGCAATTCTCTGTAAATTCTGAGGGCTTCGCAAAAATCCTCATCGTCAAATTCCTCTTTTTCTTCAATGGGGACAGACTTTTTTTCTTTCCAGAAATTGTTCCATGCTTCCTGCTGTTCAATCCCTTTGTTTCTGAACGCAACGGTCTCCCAAGAAAAACGCTTGTGTGTATTGCCGTCAATGCGTATTTCGAATATTTTTTTGCCGTCCATATTCGGGTATGAGGTGCAGAAATACTGAACTCTGCCTTTAAGCGAATCAGAAAGCATTTCCTGCTCAAGATATTTTCTCATACCGTTCCACGAACCGAGAATTTTGCCCATAGCTTATTTCCTTTCAAGCCTTATGCAGGTTACGGAATAGGCGGGCACGGTGTAGTTGAATTTATCCGAGAAACCGTTTGCCGTAAACTCTTCCATAATGCAATCTTCTTTTGCGCCGAGAATGTTATCGTTTGCGAAGCTGTCGCCCGCAACCTGATGCACGGTTGCCGATGATTTGATATCCGCATTCGCAACATCAACCGCAACAACTTTGCTTGTTTCGGTCACATTGACGATTTTCACGATGATATCGCCGTTTTCATCGGTGCTGACAACCTGATATGCTTCTGCTTCTGAAGAGCTTGCAGAATCATATTCGGCATAAAGTTCGCCGTCAAGATAGCACTGAGCCTTTGTGCCCGAAACAACGATTTTAATTTCATATGTTTTGCCCGTTTCGATTGTGCAGGGTTTTACCGTGCCCGGAAGTTTGCCCGATTTGATGCCGTTTTCAATCTGCTGAATGCACGAAACCGTGTTGCCCCAACCGCCGATATTCCAGAAATAACAATTCTGACTGTCTTTTACCGCAAAGGGGATTATGAAGCCTTCTTCGCCGTCGAGCTTTGTTGCTTCAACGGTGTAGGTGTAGTCTGTCCATTCGT
This sequence comes from Acutalibacteraceae bacterium, assembly GCA_045613625.1. Lineage (GTDB taxonomy): Bacteria > Bacillota > Clostridia > Oscillospirales > Acutalibacteraceae > CAG-177. The sequence continues at coordinate 2,110 of JAZLBI010000012.1, forward strand.
CAACGCCGAAATATGAAACAACGCCCGTTTCGGTGTAGGGCATCCAGGTGTTTGTCTGAACAAGTTTTCCGCCCTTGATTTTTAAATCTTTGTTATTATAGATGTTATCCCAGTTCCACCAGAAATTAAGCGGAGTTGAGAATTTATCGGAGCCGAGAGTTTTATCTGTTTTGTTTGAAACAACTTTGACATTATCAAACTCGGCTGATGTGTACCAGGTGCCGATGCCGACTCTTCCGCTCAGGGGAGATTGCTCGATTTTTGCTCCTCCGAGTTCCGATTTCAGAAGCTTTGAGCCCTGATTCACGGAGAAAAGCTTCTGAACATAATAGCTGATTGAGCCTGTTACCTGATGATTGTTGAACCAGATAAGGTCGGGCGACCAGTGGGTTGCGGTGAGGTTGCCGAAGAGGGGAGCATATGCCGCCATACGAACAATATCGCCGTTTCGTTCAAGACCTGTCATATATGCCGCTTCCGCAAGCG
>JAZLBI010000013.1:0-1544 GCA_045613625.1 Acutalibacteraceae bacterium
GTCTATTTATGGAAAGAAAAACAGGCACAATTTCAAGAGGTATTCGTTGCCCTATTATCCGCGAAGGCGACGACCTTGCAAAGATTGTTTGTGACAGCGTTGTTGAAGCTGCCAAATCTGACGGATTTGAGCTTCGCGATAAGGATGTTGTTGCAATAACAGAATCAATTGTTGCGAGAAGCCAGGGCAACTATGCAAACGTTGATGCTATTGCAAAAGATGTTAAGGAAAAGCTTGGCGGAGAAACAATCGGCGTTATTTTTCCCATTCTTTCAAGAAATCGTTTTGCAATCTGCCTCAAAGGCATTGCAATGGGTGCAAAAAAAGTTGTTCTTATGCTCAGCTATCCCAGCGATGAAGTGGGTAATCACCTTCTCACATATGATCAGCTTGATGAAGCCGGTGTTAATCCTTACAGCGATGTTCTTAACCTTGAGAAATACCGTGAACTTTTCGGCGCAAATGTTCATGAATTCACAGGCGTTGACTATGTAGACTATTATTCAAATATCATCAAAGATGCCGGCGCAGAATGTGAAATCGTATTTGCAAATCAGGCAAAAGCAATTCTTGATTATGCAGATTGTATCCTTACCTGTGATATTCACACAAGAGCGAGAACAAAGCGTCTTCTCAAGGCTGCTGGTGCAAAAATCGTTTGCGGTCTCGATGATATTCTTACCGCACCTGTTGACGGAAGCGGCTGCAATGAAGCATACGGTCTTCTCGGCTCAAATAAATCAACAGAAGATTCAATCAAGCTCTTCCCCAGAGATTGCTATCCTTTTGTAAAAAGAACACAGGAACTTCTCAAAGAAGCAAGCGGAAGAGATATTGAAGTTATGGTTTATGGTGACGGCGCATTCAAAGATCCTCAGGGTAAAATTTGGGAACTTGCCGATCCTTGTGTATCTCCCGCATACACTGAAGGCCTTAAAGGAACCCCCAATGAGCTTAAGCTTAAATATCTTGCTGATAATGATTTCAAAGATCTCAGCGGCGAAGAACTCAAAGCTGCTATTTCAAAGAAAATTGAAGCTAAAGACGGCAGCAGTCTCGTAGGTGATATGTCATCTCAGGGAACAACTCCCCGTCAGTTTACAGATCTTATCGGTTCACTTTGCGACCTCACAAGCGGCTCAGGTGACAAGGGCACTCCAGTTGTTCTTGTTCAGGGCTATTTCGATAATTACACCAACTGATAACAGAACGGAGGAATTAAAATGAGCACAAATATCAGACCCGAATCAATGGCACGCATCACAACCCCCGAACTTGCTAATGCATTCATCGAAGAGCAGGTTGCAGAAGTAAGAGCTCAGGTTGGCGATAAAAAAGTTCTTCTTGCTCTTTCAGGCGGTGTTGACTCATCGGTTGTTGCTGCACTTCTTATCAAAGCAATCGGCAAACAGCTTGTTTGTGTTCACGTAAATCACGGTCTTATGCGTAAAGGCGAGAGTGAACAGGTTATTGAAATCTTCGGCAAAGAACTTGATGCAAACCTTATCTATATTGATGCAACCGACCGTTTCCTTGACCTTCTT
>JAZLBI010000014.1:0-2172 GCA_045613625.1 Acutalibacteraceae bacterium
GCATATGATTTTGCCCGAAAAAGGACTGTGATTGTTGGTTCTTCTGCCGTCGGCTTTTCTGCGTGCCAGCTCACGCTGAACACTCTCCCATTCCTCGGGTTCGATAATTGCAGGATGGCTGTGCTCAACATAGTATTGGGGTATTTCACCCTCATTGACCTTCTTCTTTTTCTCGAGAAAATCTACGGTGAAGGTTTTCTGCAAAAGTGCAGAGCCTTTATATTTTTCGTTTCTCAATATGCTCTCAATGGTTTTCTGCTTCCAGACAGCTCTGCCCGACGGTGTAGGTATGCCTTGTTCCGTCAATGTTTTTGCTATAAGGTTTGTATTCTTGCCTTGCATAAACAAGCGGTAAATCAACCGCACAATTTCAGCTTGCTCGGGAACTATTTCAGGTAAGCCGTCTGCGCCTTTCCGATAACCAAGAAATTGCTTGTAAGGCAATCTCACCTTGCCATCCGCAAAGCGTTTGCGCTGACCCCATGTTACATTTTCTGATATACTTCTGCTCTCTTCCTGTGCAAGGGATGACATTATGGTTATGAGCAACTCACCCTTGCTGTCGAGTGTGTATATATTTTCCTTTTCAAAATACACCTCAACGCCTTTGTCCTTCAGGTTGCGGACCGTTGTAAGACTGTCAACGGTGTTTCTTGCAAATCTGCTGACCGATTTTGTGACAATAAGGTCGATTTTACCACCCAAAGCATCAGCTATCATACGGTTGAAACCTTCTCGCTTTTTGGTGTTGGTTGCGGAGATGCCTTCATCGGTGTAAACCTCAACGAACTCCCAATCGGGATTTGATTTTATGTAATTGGTATAATATTCAACCTGTGCACTGTAGCTTGTAAGCTGTTCTTCGTTGTCGGTAGAAACTCTTGCGTAGCCTGCAACACGCTTGCGCTTGACAGTGTTTCTAGGTATACCTGTGTGAATGTTCTTGGTTGCAGGAATTACTGTCACATTTTTAGCTGTTGTCATTCGACATTCTCCTTTCCAACGCTTTATTTCTTGCGTTTTCTTTCATTTCAGGTGTCCAGCTGTTACGGCGTGAGCGTGGCTGCCATTGTTTAACGGCAGTTTTGCCGTCAGCAAGGTAAAAGATTAAGGTGTTATCCTCATCAGCTGTAACAGCCGTTATTTTATCAAAATCATCGGTTACCTCTGTTGAGATGCGGTATAGCTCCTCCTCGGGTATCTGCTTTGAAGGGCAGGCGGACTTACCGAAATCGCGGTAGGTATAACAGCACCACGATTTTTTGCCGTTGCTTGTGATGCGTTTGTATTTCTTGCCGCAAATACCGCACACGATTTTGCCTGTAAACGCACTCTCCGTGCAAGGAGCCTGCATCGCTTTTTGTGCTTTGTATCTCTGAAGTATTTCCTGTGCCGCATCGAATGTTGCTTCATCTATTATGGCTTCGTGCGTATCAACGGCATAGTATTGAGTAAGTTCACCCTTATTGGTTTTCTCTTTCTTTTCAATATGGTTGTTTCTGTATCTTTTCTGAAGCAAAGCATTGCCGCAATATTTCTCGTTTTCAAGAAGATGTGCAATACGACCTGTTTGCCATCTGCCGCCGTAAACACCGGTGATACCTCTTGCGTTAAGGTCACGTGCTATTGAACCGAAGCTCTCGCCATTGATTGCTCTGCGATAGACCTCGCGCACAACAGGTGCGGTTTCGGGGTCAACTTCAAGCGTATCGCCCTTGACCTTGTAGCCGAACAAGCTGCGGACATTCATAATTTTGCCGTTCTGAAAGCTTTGACGGACTCTCCACTTCTGATTTTCGCTTGCAGACAAGCTTTCCTCTTGAGCATATCCTGCAAGAAAGGTCAATATCAGCTCACACTGTGCTTCCATAGAGTGTATTTTCTCTTCTTCAAAATACACATCCACACCGAGGTTTTTAAGCTCCCTTACCGTTTCAAGCAGGGTTACAGTGTTTCTTGCAAAACGGGAGATGGATTTTGTGATTATCATATCCACCTTCCCAGCTCTGCAATCATTAAGTAATCGCACAAAATTGTCTCTTTCGGGTTTTGTTCCGGTAACAGCCTCATCTGCATAAACTCCGCAATAAAGCCAGCCCGGAGTCTTTTGAATAAGGGAACTGTAATAACTTATTTGTGCCGAAAGCGAATGGTGCATTGCATCTTTTGCTG
>JAZLBI010000015.1:0-2724 GCA_045613625.1 Acutalibacteraceae bacterium
CTGCCGACCTTTTTGTTTATGTTGGCGGAAATTCAGATAAATGGGTTGAATCAACGCTCAGAGCCGCAGGCAACGAAAAACTTGTTTCGGTTGCTCTCACAGAGCTTGTTGAAACTTACGAGGAAGAATATGTTGCGGGAATGGAGCACGAGCACAAACACAGCGATCACGCTTCAATCGACGAACACATCTGGCTTTCGCTCAGAAACGCCGCCGAAATCACAGCTTCTCTTTGCGATACTCTTTGTGAAATCGACAGCGGAAACGCAGAAAAATATAAATCAAACGCAGAAAAATATATTACAGAGCTCAACGCACTTGATGCGGAATACACCGAAGCGGTAAACTCTGCAAAAAGAAAAACAGTTTTGTTTGCTGACAGATTCCCCTTCCGCTATCTTGTTGAGGATTATTCCCTCACCTATTATGCGGCATTTGCAGGCTGTTCATCAGAAAGCGAAGCAAGCTTTCAGACAATGGCTTTTCTTATTGACAAAACAAAAGAGCTTTCTCTTCCGCTTGTGCTTACCATCGACGGTTCTGACGGCTCAATTGCAAAAACAGTCTGCGACGAAAGCGGAGCAAAAACAGCAGAGCTTGATTCATGCCAATCGGTATCAACCGATGACATTGCAAACGGAACAACTTATATCGGAATAATGAAAAACAATCTTGAAGTTTTAAGGGAGGCACTCAACTGATGGCTCTTATTAATGTCAGCGATGTTTCTCTCGGATATGACGGCAAATCTATCGTAAGAGACCTCAATTTCAATGTTAACAAAGGCGATTATCTCTGCATCGTCGGCGAAAACGGCTCAGGCAAGAGCACTCTTATGAAAACCCTTCTCGGGCAGAAAACCGTTCTTTCGGGAAAAATCGAATATTCAGACGGTCTTAAGCAAACGGAAATAGGCTATCTTCCTCAGCAAACCGAAGTTCAGAAGGATTTTCCCGCATCGGTGAAAGAAATTGTTCTTTCAGGTTGCCTCAACGGTTGCGGATTAAAGCCCTTCTATTCAAAAGAACAGAAATCCGCCGCAAAAGAAAATATGGAAAAACTCGGGATTTCAGACCTTGCGGGCAGATGCTACCGTGAACTTTCGGGCGGTCAGCAACAACGCGTTCTTCTTGCGAGAGCACTTTGTGCAACAAAAAAATTGATTATTCTTGACGAACCCGTTGCGGGTCTTGACCCTGTTGTTACACAGAATTTATACAAAATCATAAAAGAGATAAACGAAAGCGGCATAACGGTTATTATGGTTTCTCACGATATGGATGCCGCAATAAAATACGCTTCGCACATCCTTCACATCTGCCACAAGCCCTTGTTCTTCGGCAAGAAAGAGGATTATGCGGTGAGCGACACCTGCTGTCAGTTCACCTCAAACGGAGGTGACGAAAAATGATTGAACAGCTCATCTCATATTTCAGTTATCCTTTCGTCAAATACGCCATAACGGCGGGCGTGCTTATCGCCCTTTGCGCCGCTCTTCTCGGCGTGACACTCGTGCTGAAAAGATATTCAATGATAGGCGACGGGCTTTCGCACGTTGCATTCGGCGCAATAGCGGTTGCAACGGTATGCGGCGCAGCTCCGATGACGGTTGCTCTGCCGATAACAATTGCCGCCGCAGTTATTCTTCTCGGCATCAATTCAAGCAAAAAAATCAAAGGCGATGCGGCAATAGCGATGATATCCGTCGGTGCGCTTGCACTCGGTTATCTTCTTCTCAACATCTTCTCGGCATCCTCTAACGTGAGCGGTGATGTTTGCACAACACTTTTCGGCTCAACATCCATCCTCACGCTTACCAAAACAGATGTCATTCTCTGCATTGCGCTGACAGCTGTTGTTCTTCTTGTTTTCATTCTGTTTTATAACAAGATTTTCGCTGTCACGTTTGACGAAACCTTCGCTTCGGCAACAGGCACAAGCACCAAAGCAATAAACACTCTTATTGCTGTTGTCACTGCGGTTGTCATAGTGCTTGCAATGAATCTTGTCGGCGCACTTCTCATCTCGGCGCTGATTATCTTCCCTGCCCTCTCTGCAATGAGAATTTTCAAGAGCTTCTTTTCGGTTATCATCAGCTCTGCGGTTATTTCGGTTGTTTGCGCCGTTATCGGCATACTTATCGCCATTCTTTACGGCACACCCGTTGGCTCAACGATAGTTGCGGCAGACATTGCAGCGTTTATCATCTGCTCTGTAATCGGTAAAATTTCAAAATAACAAACAAAAACTCCGACGGTTAGATTCCGCCGGAGTTTTAATTTTATTCTGCTGTTTCTTCTGCTGATTCGGGTGCTTCTTCCATAATCTTGATGAATTCTTCGCCCGTCATTTTTTCGTTTTCGAAAAGCTTCTGAGCAACAGCATGAAGCTTATCCATATGCTCGGTGAGAATATTTTCAGTTCTTCCGTAAGCATTTCTGATGATGCTTTCGATTTCTGCGTCAATTTCGGATGCAACGCTTTCGGAATAGTTGCGCACCTGACCGTAATTCTTGCCGAGGAAAACCTCGTTGTTATCACTGCCGAATGCGATGGGGCCGAGCTTTTCGCTCATACCGTATTTCGTTACCATTCCTCTTGCAATCTCGGTTGCACGCTCAATATCGTTTGATGCACCCGTTGAAATATCGCCGAGCACAAGAGCCTCTGCAACTCTGCCGCCGAGAAGGCTGACAAGGTTATCGAGCATCTCATTCTTCGAGG
>JAZLBI010000016.1:0-17905 GCA_045613625.1 Acutalibacteraceae bacterium
AAGCACCTGCTTGTCTGTGTTAACAGCGATGAACTCTGCACCGAGCACACCCTGAGTGATCATACGGTTAACTGCGTTTCCGCCGCCGCCACCGACGCCGGTTACCTTTATCTGAACCGCACTTTCAAAATCATTGTCAATTTCGAATGCCATTTTGATGACCCCCTATTTAAGGTATTATAAACAGAATTATAATACCATATATTTATTAAAAAAACAAGAACAATTTAAAAAAATATCTTATTTTTGGCACTTATTTTGCCTTAATAAAAATATTTTGCCCGAAAAAGAGCAAAAACTGCAGTTTTTCGGGCATAAAGTTTATTTATTCATCGGTTTCAGGCTTTGTTGATTCTTCGTCAAATCGCACCTCGCTATCGGGGGCGGTTTCGTCAATCTGCGTTTCGTTCTCCCTCCACTGACCACCGTTGAAAATAACAAGTTCCTTTATATCTTCGGGGTCTGCGGGATTCACATAAGCCTTTTTGGCAATTGTAAGATTCACCGTTGCATACTGCGAAGGGTCAATCTTGTTTTCATCGTCAACAACACGTCTGCCAAGCGATATTTTAGAGGCAAGGTCAGACGGTTCACCAAGCCTGAGAACAAGCCTTTTCTGATATATGAAGTAGATATCATTAATGGAAGAAACATCAATAAGGTCTATATCTTCCATCTTGTTTTCAGCAACAGCTCTGGTTATTTCAAGAATAAGTGCAAAGGTTTTATCCTTTGATTCGGTATCCTCTTCATCCTTGCGTGTGAATGCCATAATTTCGCCCACTTCGGATTTTGAAGGAGATGCACCTTTTATAAGAGTCAGACCTTCGGGTGCATCCGAAGAGTGTTCAAGCACCTTAAGATTGCTGTCTGTGAGAGCGTAGGTGCCGCCGCCAAGCTCGATTGCAAATGCCTTTGAAGTTTCGCCGTAACGGATAACAACCGAATCAGGCAGTTTCTTGGTTATTTCAACACCGTCAATGTAAGGCAAAGCCTTTTCCATTATCGCCTCAGCCTCATCAACATCTATCATAAACAGGCTCTTGCCCTGTTCAATTCCGCTTGCTGAAATAATCTGATCTTTGCTGTAAGGGCTGATTCCCTCAACTATATAATTATTCACCCTGAAAACCGCAAACATAATTATCGGGCAAACAATCAGCGCAACAATAAGAATAAACGCCAAAACAACAATTGCAAGCCTGAGTCTTCTTTTTCTTTTTAATTTTTTAACTCTTGCAGCTCTCTCGCTCGGAGTAAGCCGTTCCGCCTGATTGCGGTTTATTTCTCTGTCCATTTCCACTCCACCGTTTTATTCTGTTCTTTTAATATCCGCTCCGAGCCGCGAAAGGCTCAGTTCAAAATCTTCGCATCCTCTGTCAATATGGTGAATATCAGATATCACCGTTTCTCCCCTTGCACCGATTGCGGCAACAGCAAGAGCACATCCGCCCCTCAAATCAGTTGCACACACCCGGGCACCGTTAAGGCGTTCAACGCCCTCAATAACAGCCACACAGCCGTTTTCAACTCTTATATCCGCTCCCATTTTTATAAGCTCGGGAACGTGTCTGAATCTGTTTTCAAAAATCTTTTCGGTGATAATGCTTGTTCCTTTTGCAGCAGCAAGCACCGACATTATTATTGCCTGAGAATCCGTAGGAAATCCCGGATAAGGCATTGTTCTGAGATATCTTATGCGTGAAAGCTTTTCAGGAGCTTTTATAACAAGCTCTCTTCCGTTTATATTCACGCGGCAGCCCGACGATTCAAACACAGAAATCACAGGCATAATATGTTCTTTTATAACTCCCTCAACCGAAACAGAGCCGCCCGCCGTTGCGGCACACGCCATATAGGTTGATGCAACGATTCTGTCGGGAATTATGGTGTGTTCTGCGGATTCAAGTTTTTTTGCTGGAGTTATTCGGATCACGCTCTGACCCGCACCTCTTATTCTCGCGCCGCATTTATTCAGAAAATCCGCCAGATCTGTTATTTCAGGTTCTCTTGCCGCATTCGTTATAAATGTTTCTTCACTTGCAGCAACCGCCGCAAGCATTATATTTTCTGTTGCACCGACGCTTGGAAAAGAAAGGCTTATATGCCGCCCCTTCAAGCCGTCAGGAGCCGCACATTCAAGCTTTCCCCTGTTTTCAGCTATAACAACACCCATTGATTTGAACGCACTCAGATGAAGATCAATCGGCCTGAGTCCGATTTCACAGCCGCCGGGAGGCGTTACGCTTCCTCTTCGGAATCGGGCAAGCAATGCGCCGAGAAAAACTATTGATGAGCGCATTTCTCTCATCAGATTTTCGGGAATATCGCATCTGTATGCATCCCTTGCATCAACGATGACCGTATCCCCTTCTCTTCTGGTTTTGCAACCGATATGCTCAAGAATTTTCAGCGCCGCCGTTACATCCGTCAGGTTCGGACAATTATGTATAACGCTTATGCCGTCTGCCGCAGCAGCCGCCGCAAGGATGGGCAATGCGCTGTTTTTTGAGCCTTGCAATTTAACGCTTCCGTCAAGTTCTCTGCCGCCGTTTATAACGATTTTCTTCATAACCCACGCTCCTTTGAAGCACTGAACAATCTGTTCCATACTATTCAAAAGGATGGCGGCTTGTGAATCTTATTTCATTATCTCACAAAGAGTTTCATAAATGCGTTTTGTTGCATCAATAACAGCCATTTTCTTTGCATTTGTGCCGATTTCTTCAAGCTTTGATTTGTTGGCAAGAAGCGCATTCACTCTTTCTGTAAGCGAATCTGCGCTAAGATCTTTTTCTTCAAGAATTTCAGCCGCGCCGTTATTCACAAGCGCCATTGCGTTATGATATTGATGGTTTTCTGTAACATAAGGCGAAGGAATAAGGATTGAAGGTTTGCCGAGCGCCTGAAGCTCGCTGAGTGTGCTTGCACCCGAGCGGCACACAACAAGATCGGCTGCGGGAAGACATTTCGGAATATCAATATATTCAACAACTCTTATATGAGGGTTCGCCTTAAGGTCAACGCCCTGTTTTTCGAGCTCTTCGGCAAACCAATCGCCGCCCTTGCCCGTTGCGTGAAGGAACACGCAATCATTATCCTTATATTTATTGAGAATAAGACCGAGCATTGCATCGTTAACAGGCTTTGCGCCGAGACTGCCACCCATCGAAAGAATAAGAGGCTTATTGCCGACTTCAAGCTCTGCTCTGGCAAAATCTCTGTCTGATTTAAGAATATCCCCTCTGATGGGAAGACCCGTAACAACACAGGGATTTTTCGGCTTCATATACTGTTCGGCTTGCTGAGCGGTGAGCATAACCCTGTCCACCTTGCCTGCAACAGCTTTGTTTGCAACGCCGGGATATGCGTTCTGCTCGTGAATCGCGGTGGGAATACCCATTTTCGCCGCAATGCGGAGCACAGGGCCGCTTACATATCCGCCGAATCCGATAACAAGGTCGGGTTTGAACTCATTAATAATCTTCTTAATCTGAGATGACGATTTGAGAAGCTTTTTAACAGTTCCGATATTATGTTTTATTGCTTCGGGAGAAAAGCTTCTCCAAAAGCCGCTTATTTCAATTGTTTTAAGCTCATATCCCGCCTGAGGAACAAGCTTTGCTTCCATTTTATCTGCAGTTCCAACAAAAGCTATTTCAGCCGAAGGATTCTGCTCCTTGATATAACCTGCGGTGCCCAAAGCGGGGTTGATATGTCCGCCCGTGCCGCCCGCTGCGATAAGAATTCTTTTGTTATCGAACATCTTTCTTTTTCCTTTCGCTGTTTCTTGATATTGAAAGAATTATTCCCATTTCAGCAAGAAGCATAATAAGCGATGTGCCGCCATAGCTGAAGAAAGGAAGGCTGATTCCCGTGTTGGGCACGGTTGATGTTACAACCGCCATATTGAGAGCCGCCTGAAGACCAACCTGAAAGCTGATGCCCATTGCAAGCATAGCTTCAAATCTGCTTTTCGCTCTCAGACCTATAATAAAACCTCTTGCAACAAGAAGAATAAAAAGCAAAATTATAAGGATAGCTCTGATAAACCCGAGTTCTTCACACACAACAGCAAAAACAAAGTCATTCTGCGGTTCGGGAAGATACATATGCTTCTGCTTTGAATTTCCGAATCCGAGCCCGAAAAGGCCGCCCGAGCCGATAGCATAAAGCGACTGAAGGCTCTGCCATCCCGAACCCCTCGCTTCTGCAGAAGTAAGCTCTTCACCCGTGAGAAGCTTGAGCCAGATTCTGATTCGCTCGCTGGCGTATCCCTCAAGAAGTTTATCGGCATTCATCGCAATAAATATAACCGCAAGAACAATACCCGCAATGCCTATTATATAGACGAGTTTATGAATTCTCACTCCGCCGAAATAAATCGTTGCCATACCGATTCCGAAGATAAGAAGTGTACCTGAAACGTGATTCTCTGCATAAACAAGCATACAGAAAAGAAGCACAAATCCGCCGTAAGGTATGATAACCCACCATTTCTGCTCAATGATTTTATGATATCGCTCCATACTGAAAGCAAGAAACAGCACAACCGCAAGCTTCGCAATTTCAGACGGCTGAAACGAGCCTATGACAGGAAGCAAAACCCATCGTTTGAACTGTTCTTTGCCGGGAATTACATAAGGATTAATAAGAACATATAGCAAAAGCAAAAGCGAAATAACGGTTATAACACCAGCCGCCTGCCTGAAAACATCAGGCTTCACAAAAGAAATTCCGATCATCAGCACAAGACCGATAACCGCAAAAAACGCTTGATTTTTCACATAATAATAAGGGTCGTTATCAATCTGAGGGCTTGAATCATACCACGCATTGACATAGCTTGCCGAAAACATCATTATGATGCCTATTGTCAGCACGGAAATAACCAACGCAAGAAAAGTTATATCCATAGGCCTTGCGCTGAACAAATCCCGTATCTTCTTTTTACCCTTGAATATATCGCCTATGAGATAAAAAATCCCAAAGTGCGCCAATATCTCATTTTTCAAGCTTCGCCCTCCTATTTCATAATATATCCGCCGTAATACATAACAGCAATTGCGGCCATACATCCGATAAGGTTAACCGCAGTAAAGACAAGAGTGATTTTCTTTTCACTCCAGCCGCACATTTCAAAATGATGGTGAACGGGCGCCATTTTGAAAATTCTTTTTCCGCCCGTTGCCTTATAATAAACTATCTGAATAACATCCGATGCGCCTTCAATAACATAGACTGCACCGACAAGCAAAACAATAAGCGGGCATCCGACTGCATATGAAAGAGCAACAATCATTCCGCCCAGAAACATTGAGCCCGTGTCGCCCATAAACACCTTTGCGGGGTTTTTATTCCATAAAACGAAACCTACACAAGCGCCCGCAAGCGCAGCCGCCGCCATTGAAAAACCGAACAGACCCTTAAGAGCGGCAATAACAGCTATTGCTGCAGCCGCAGTCACGGTAACACTGCCGCAAAGTCCGTCCACTCCATCGGTAAAATTAACCGAGTTTACAGTTGAATAAATAAAAATTATGCCGAAAATCCAATGGATAAATCCCATTGAAACATTGCCGACAAATGGTATAAACATAAACGGTGCACCGTGCATCCCCATATAAAGACTCGTGAGATATGCAAGGCAGGCAAAAAACTGCATAACCGTTTTCTGTTTTATCGTAAGCCCCAGATTCTGATGTTTGACAACTTTGATATAGTCATCAACGAAACCGATAAATCCGAAGGCAACCGCCATTATAATTCCGCTCCACAGCTTCGTATACATTTCCTGAGGAACAAGGCTTCCCGAAGCAATAATATCGCCGCCCATAAGCTTATCGGTAACAACCGTGAGCAGAATTGCGCCGATTGTTCCCGCAATAAACATAAGCCCGCCCATAGTCGGCGTGCCTTGCTTGCTGCTGTGCCACTTGGGACCGATATCAAGAATAGTCTGCCCGAATTTCAGCTTGCGAAGCCAGGGTATCATAACAAATCCGAGCAAGCCCGTTACAGCGAGACCCGCAACGCCTGCAGTTATAATTGCGGCAAGAGTGTTCATAAAAAGGGATTTCCTTTCAGTCAGTTTTTCTCGAGTGCATCATAAACCGAATAAATAACATCCTCAAGCTTCATACCTCTGCTTGCCTTGAACAACACAGCATCGCCCTCTTTAAGGAATGAGACAAGTTCTGCGGAAAGCGCCTGCTTATCATCAAAGCTTTTAACGAGCGCAACTCCGCCGTCTTTTGCGCCATTTGCAGTTTCAAGCGAACGACTTCCGTAGGTAAACACCGCATCGATTTTATTTTCGGCAGCTTTGCTTCCGACGCCGTAATGTGCATCCTTACTGACACTTCCGAGTTCAAGCATATCGCCGATAACGGCAATTTTTCTGTTTGCATTCATTTCGCCGAGAACAGCAAGAGCCGCCGCCTGAGAATCGGGGCTTGCATTATAACAATCTTCAATAAAAGTCATTCCGTATTTCTTGTTTATTCTCTGACGCATACCTGCAGGCACATAGCCTTTGAGCGCTTCAAGCGCATCGCTCAGTTCAACGCCGAAAAGTCTGCCGACCGCTACGGCAGCGAGAGAGTTATAAACATTGTGGCGGCCCGGGTAAGGCAGGCTCACCCTACCCGAACCGTCTGCGGAAATGACCTCAAGTCCGATTCCGCTCTCTTTGGAGGTTATATCTGTTGCCTTGTAATTTGCTTTATCATTATCTATTCCGTAATAAACAACGGAATGTTCGCCGAGATCTGCGTTTTTAAGCATATCGTCATCTGCGTTGAGAACAACGGGAGCATCTGCCTTCATTCCGTGAAGAATTTCAAGCTTTGCTTTAAGTATACCCTCTCTCGAGCCGAGATTCTCGATATGTGAAACGCCGATGTTTGAAATAACGGCGGCATCGGGTCTGACAGCTTTGGTCATTCTTGAAATCTCATCAAAGCCGCTCATACCCATTTCAATAACGGCAGCTTCGTGGCTCTCTTCAAGCCTGAAAAGAGTTAACGGAACGCCGATTTCATTGTTAAGATTACCCTCGTTTTTGAGAGTATTGTATTTTGATGACATAACAGCGTGAACCATTTCTTTGGTTGTTGTTTTGCCCACGCTGCCTGTTATTCCTATAACGGGAATGCTGAAAAGACTTCTGTAATAACCCGCAAGGTCAAGCAAAGCAAGCCTTGTGTTTTCAACAAGAATCTGCTTTTCGCCAAGCCCGCAGTCTTTTTCCGCAACAACAGCCTTTGCGCCGTTTTCAACCGCCTTTGCGGCAAAATCGTGGCCGTCAAAATTATCACCCTTTATTGCAATAAAAAGGCAACCTTCGGTTATTTTTCTTGTGTCTGTGCATACGGCATTAAAACTGCCCGTAAGCTCTGTTGATGACCCGACGGCAAGAGCCGCCTCCTTGAAAGTTAAGGCCTTCATTTATTTTCCCGCCTTTTCGGAAAGAATTTTTGCAACAACCTCTCGCTCGTCAAAATGAATTTTGCCGCTTGCGAGAATCTGATAAGTTTCCTGACCCTTGCCTGCAAGAATAACAACATCGCCCTTCTGAGCAATCTCAAGCGCTTTGCTGATTGCGCTCATTCTGTCGCTATCCACAATAACCTTAGAATCGTGCTTTCCGATACCGGCAGTTATATCTTCGATAATTGTTTCAGGGTCTTCACTTCTTGGGTTATCCGAGGTAACAACCGCAACATCCGAAAGCCTTGCGGCAATTTCACCCATAATCGGTCGCTTTGTTTTATCTCTGTCTCCGCCGCAACCGAAAACGGTTATTACTTTGCCTTCTGTTATTTCACGCACACAGCCGAGAACATTTTCAAGCCCGTCAGGAGTATGTGCGTAGTCGATAATAACGGTATAGGGGGTATCGGTGGGAACGATTTCCATTCTGCCTGGGATTCCCTTGCAAGCAACAAGCGCATCAAGCACAGCTTTGAAATCAATGCCCATTTCAACAAGGCATACCGCCGCACCCATTGAATTATAAACCGAAAACTTTCCGGGAACGCCGAAATGAATTCTGCCGATATTTCCGCTGCTGAGAAGCTCATATTTTACGCCCGAAGCGGCAATTCTGATATTCTTTGCAGAATAATCGCAGTTATCGCTGTTGATTGAAAAGGTTACATTTCTGCAGTTTGTGCCTTCAAGCATATAAGCCGCACTTTCATCATCAATATTAACAACTGCCAGCGACGAATTTTCAAACAGCATATGCTTTGCATCTTTATATGCTTCAAATGTTCCGTGATAATCAAGATGATCTCTTGTCAAATTCGTAAAGATTGCGGCATCAAAATGAATTCCGTCAACTCTGCGCTGATCGAGCGCCTGAGAAGAAACTTCCATAACGCAGTATTCACAGCCGCATTTAACCATTTCGTCAAACAAACCGAAAAGGTCATAGCAATCCGGAGTTGTGAGCGCTGCGGGATATTCTTTATCACCAACAATATTTTTTACTGTGCCGAGAAGGCCCGTTTTATGACCCGTTGCATCGAGCACCGATTTGAGAATAAAGCAAGTTGTTGTTTTTCCGTTTGTTCCCGTTACGCCGATTATTTTAAGTTTTCTTTCGGGATGGCCGAAAAAAGCGGCGCTGATATAAGCATAAGCGCTTCTTGTGTTTTCAACAAGAATCTGATTGGGAAGCCCCATATCCTTTTGAACAACAACCGCAGCCGCACCGTTTTCAAGCGCCTCCGCTGCTTTTGTGTGGCCGTCAAAGCGCCTGCCTTCGATGCAAACGAATATGCAATCCTTGCATACCTTTGCAGAGTTATCCGTTATAAACGATACTTCTTTATCCGCAAAAACACCGGTTACACCGAGTTCGTTAATTATTTCTGAAAGTTTCATCTTTTTCCTCCGTTTCAAATCCTTTTATCCTGCGTAATCATCAACGCCTGTGTTAGATTTGAAATATACCGTTATGGTTTTGCCGTATTCTACCTCTTGACCGGCTTCTATGCTCTGGTCATATGAAACGAGTTCTCCCGTATTCAAAGCATTTCCCGATATCCTGATATTTAATCCTGAAGCGAGCGCATATTTATTTGCCTGAGAAACGCTCATCTGAGTTAAATCGGGAACAGTTGCGGTGAGCCTTTCTGCATCAGGCTCGGTATAAAGAACGATTATACCGTTTTGGGGCATACTCTGATTATAAGCAGGCATCTGGCTGATGACCGTGTCTCCGTTGCCAACCGTTTTAACTTCAAAACCTTCTTCATCAAGAAGCTTTCTTGCATCACCAACATTACTGCCTATCATATTCGGAGCAACGGTATCGAGCAATTCAATCTCTTTATCCGTATACTGCCTTTCAACGCCCATATATTCAAGCGTTTTTTCAACAACCTGAGCCGCAACGGGGGTACATATCTGACCGCCGTTGATCTGACCCACGGGTTCGTCAACAATAATAAGAACCGCAATTTCGGGATCGTTTGCGGGAGCGAAGCATCCGAATGATGCAACATATTCACCCTGAGCGGTACCGATTTTCTGCGATGTGCCCGTTTTGCCCGCAACTCTGTAGCCGGCAACATAAGCATTTTTACCAGTTCCGCTTGTTACAACACCCTCCATCATATCGGCAACCATGCTTGCAGTTTGTTGCGAAACAACCTGTCTTCTGACAACGGGCTGAGTTTCTTTTATAACATTTCCCGCTTCGTCAAGCTGCTTTTCAACAAGATAAGGGGTCATAAGTTTGCCGCCGTTTGCAATTGCGCTTATAGCGGTTATCATCTGAATCGGTGTTGCCTGGAAGGTCTGACCGAAGGATGAACTCGAAAGTTCAACAATACCCATACTCTCGAGAGAATGGTATGTAACGCCGGCTACGGGTGCACTTTCTGCGGGAAGATCAACTCCCGTTTTTTCGGTGAAACCGAAGGCTTCAAAATATTCATAGAACTTTTCAACGCCGAGCTTCTGTCCAACGGTTATAAACAAGGGGTTGCACGAATTCATAAGACCCTGCTTAAGCGTCTGTGTTCCGTGACCGTCTCTTTTATGGCATTTTATCGTTCTGTCAGAAACCTGAAACTTACCCGTGCAAGTGCAAATCATTGCCTCGGGATCAACTGCATTCTCTTCAAGAGCCGCAGCCGCGGTTATAATTTTGAAAACCGAGCCCGGTTCATAGCTGTCGCTGACAATAAAGTTTCTCCAGCGGGAATAAAGAAGATTGTTTCTCGCCGCACTTCTCTCTGTTTTATCGGGATAAAGTTCCTCAAGCTCTGCCTGTTCTTCATCGCTGAGGGTCTGAGGATTATTGAGGTCGTAATTCTGCATTGATGCCATCGCAAGAATTGCGCCTGTATCAACATCCATTATTATTCCGTAAGCTCCCGCGCCCTTTGAATCGTAATAAACCTGTTCTATGGAATCTTCAAGGTAACGCTGAACAACCTCGTCAATCGTGAGCACAAGGCTTGTTCCCTGAACAGCATCGTAAACAGTTTCAAATTCAAGGCTCATAACATCACTTTTTCCGTTCTGAGCGGTTATGATTCTGCCCGGAGTTCCCGTAAGCGTGCTGTCATACTTAAGTTCAATGCCCGAGCGGCCGATATCATCGGTGCCTGTAAAACCGATAAGGTTCGAAGCGAGCGTGCCGTAAGGATAATAACGCTTAACATCGGGGTCAATGCCCACAGCCGAGCTGTAATAAATCTTTTTCTCAACAGCCTTTATCGTTCCGTCGCTTTTCTCTTCGTGAACGGTGTATTTATAATAATCCGTAAGAAGTTCTGCGATTTTTTCTTTTTCTTCAAATTCAATCTGTCGTTTAACAACAAGATAGGCATACTGACTCTTATCAGCCTTTTCTTTGATATCTTCAAGCGCAACGCCCGTTATATCAGAAAGTTTTCTGCAAACATCGTTTTTAAAATCTTCATTTTCAATGTTGTTGGGTTTTATGTATACTTTCCATACCGATGCGCTCTTGGCAAGCACAGTCATATTAGTATCATAAATGAGCCCTCTTTCGGCTGCTATCTCAGTATCGTGAAGCTGATTCTGTTCAGCCCTCTCTTTATACTGATCGCTTGAAATAAGCTGAATTCTTGCAAGGTTTATTCCGGTCACTCCGAAAACACCTATAGACAAAACCAGAAAAACCGCAAGCGCTCTGTAAAACAATCTTTTTTTCGGAGATAACTTGTTCAAATCGTCCCTTCCCTTCAAAATAACAAAATCGCTGCCTCAAAATACAGCGTCAAACCGCAAAAATTCCGATGAAATATCGAAAAGATTTGAATTCGCCAAAATTGAGACAGCCTTGATTATAATCAATATATATGCTTGTAACCCGGCCGCTTATGCAACCAAAAACGAGATAAGGCCAGCACCCTCTCAACTATCTGATTTGACCTCATCTTCAACTGATTCTCCGCCAGCAATAACAACCTTATCGGCATCTCTGTCCTCAAAATAGTGTATCTGATGGCGTTCAAGCTTATTCATACCCAGAACCGAAACCGCATAAGCATCAACCTTCTCAATCGATGCATTGGAACTGAGCTGCATAACAAGCCTTGTGTTTTCGCTTTTTGCTTCGTTGATTTTCGACTGCATCTTTGAAGACTCATCCTCAAGCAAGATAAGGCTGACCTTCGAGAAAAGAACAGCGCCGAAAAGAACAAGAAGAGTTGCAGAAACAAAAAAGACTTTCACTGCGCGGAGAGCAGAGGCTACAGATTCTCTGCGAGCCTGCTCAACAGACTTGGACTTTCTTGTTTTTGCGGGAACGCTTTCGGGTATATCATCAATACGAGGCGCAGCAGATGATCTTATATCAGGTAAATCATAGACAGAAAGGTCATATGCTTCGCTGCGATTATAATTTGCCATATCCTCTTTTCTCCTTCCAATATATATTAAACAACATGTCACAGCCATCCGAAAAGGAATGGAGGTGATTATGGTAACTGCGGTCCGGCCATCCACTCCGACCGCAATTTAATCTTTTAAATTTTTTCTGCCGTGCGAAGCCTTGCGCTTCTGCTCCTTGAATTTTCCTCAAGTTCTGTCTTTGACGGTGCAACAGCCTTGAACACCTTTGCTTTCGGCTTGTTGCCGCAAACGCAAACAGGAAAATTCTTAGGGCAAGTGCAACCTTTTGAAAGAGGCGCAAACTGCTGTTTGACTATTCTGTCTTCAAGAGAATGGAAGGTTATCACACTAACTCTTCCGCCTGCGTTGAGACAGTCAAACATATCTCCGACCGCATCGCCCAAACCGTCAAGCTCGCCGTTTACATATATGCGGATTGCCTGAAAGGTTTTTCTTGCGGGATGTCCATCCCTGCGCACAGCGGCAGGAACAGCCGATTTTATTATTTCGGCAAGTTCAAAAGTCGTTTCTATCGGCTTTTGTTCTCTTGCCTTTACTATTGCTTTTGAAATCGACGGAGCAAATTTTTCTTCGCCGTAGTCAAAAATAATTCTCTGTAAGTCTTTCTGCGCTAAGCTGTTAACTACATCTGCCGCGCTCATACCCTCAATGCTCATTCGCATATCAAGCGGTGCATCGTGATGAAACGAAAAACCTCTTGACGGTTCATCAAGCTGATGTGAACTGACGCCAAGATCGGCAAGCACACCGTCAACTCCGTTTATTCCGAGCGTTGCAAGAATGTTTTTTATGTTAAAGAAATTATCGTGAACAACCGTTACGCACTCAAACTTTGAAAGCCTTTCTTTGAGAGTTGCAATCGCCTGAGGGTCTCTGTCAATCGAAATCAGCCTACCCGTTGTCAATCGGCTTGCAATTGCGCTTGAATGGCCACCGCCGCCCGATGTGCAGTCAACATATATTCCGTCGGGCTTTATGTTGAGCGAATCGATAGTTTCGTTAAAAAGCACGGGTATATGATGAAATGATGAATTCATTATTTATCTCCTCGGTGCGCTGTAGCTGACGTTGCTGAAATCAAGCTCATCGTCATCATCGTCTTCACTGCACCACGCAGCCCAATTTTCGGGAGTCCAGAGTTCAACTCTGTCCATAGTACCCACAACAAGAACTTCATCGCCGAGACCGGCGTATTCTTTAAAATCCTCTTTTATGGAGATTCTGCCTGATTTATCAACCGTAAGCTTTTCAACTCTGTCAGCAAGCCTTCGCTGAGCCTTAGCCTGTTTTTCACCGCTGAAGGATGAGATAAAGCCGTAGCTGAAATTCGCCCATTCTTCTTCAGAGAAAACCACAAGGCAGGGTTCTTTATGAATTGACTTCATAACAAAAACAGTTTCGCCAAGATCATTCCTGAATGACGGAGGAATAGACATACGGTTAACCTGATCGAATTTTCTGAGTTCTTTGCCTGCCAGAAGCAACGACATATCTTCCTCCCCCTTTCGTGAAATTCTCTCCAAAACTACCCTTTGCTTCCCTTGCCTTCCCTATTATATATTGTCTTTGCAAGAATTACAAGTCTTTTTTAAGAAAAAATTTCGAGTTTTTTATCTTTTTTTCAACTTTTTTTGAACATGAATTGTGTTCGGCGTTTTTCGATACACAAGATATAGAAAAAGCCGCTTTGCACACTGCAAAACGGCAATTTTCAAGATGTCAGAATCAGCATATCCTCCGGGCTGATATGCGGCTGCAAAGCGCAGTTGATTGCAAGTGAAACCAGTTTTGATGCTCTTTCAATCATCAGATCAACTTCTCGCGGTGTTACCATCATATTCCCTGCCCGTTCATATATGAAATCTTCATCTTCGTGATATCCTGAGCAATCAAAAATCAGCGTTGCGGCATCAACAACCGTCGGAACTCCGATTGATATAACAGGAACGCCAACGGTTTTCAGACTTATCTCCTGCCTTGAATTCCCGACACCCGATCCGGGAACTATTCCGGTGTTGCACATCTGAACGGTTGTTCCCAGCCTTTCAACATTCCTTGCAGCAAGAGCATCAACCGTTATAACCAAATCGGGCTTCACGGTCTGAATTATACCCTTGATAATCTCCTGTGCCTCGGCGCCTGTTTCACCGAGAACTCCTGTTGAAAAAGCAGTAACACTTCTGAGATCTTCAAGCCCGGTCGCTTTCAAAAGTTCTCCTTTGATGTGGCGGGTTGCAAATATCATTGAGGCGCACTTTGGCCCGAGCGCATCGGGGGTTATTTTTGTGTTTCCCAGCCCCGCTACAAGCACACTTCCTTCTTCGGGAATTATTCTTTTTATTTCTTCAATCAAAGCATAAAGACTCTCGTCTATAAACTGAGAATGATCTGCCAAAGGTTTGACCTCAACGGTTACATATCTGCCTATCGGCTTGCCTACCGTTTCTTCCCCTTTTTTATCGGTCACATCAATCCTCGTGACCTTTGCATTTTCATATCTGAAATTTTCGGTTTCAATTCCGTCAAAGGTGCTTTTGTTTAATATTTCGCATCTTTCGAGCGCCAAATCCGTTCTGAAATTCATAATTTTATTTTCCTCTTGATTTTTTATTTGATATATAGTATACTTTTCCAGAAAAGTTTAAAGAATTTTCAAAAAAAACTTGCAATCGGCAAAAAAATGTGCTATCATATTCACCTGTATGAAGAAGGAGGTGCCACTATGCCCAATATCAAGTCAGCTAAGAAGAGAGTAATCGTTAACAAGACCAGAGCTGCAAGAAACAAGTCACGCAACACAGCACTCAAAACAGCTATCAAAAAGGCTCACGCAGCCGTTGAAGCTAATTCACCCGAAGCAAACGCTCTTGTAAGAGACGCTATCAAGAAGGTTGATCAGGCTGCTGCAAAGGGACTTATCCATAAGAACAATGCTGCTCACAAGAAATCAGCTCTTGCTCAGCTTGTAAAATAAGCTGTTCAAAATCAAACAAACCAACCAATGACCGTGATTGTAATTTTTTATAATCACGGTTATTAAATTATTGACAAAACTTAATGAATGATATATAATTATTATATCCAAAATAAGTTCGGAGGTTGTAAAAATGAAGAAGGCTCTTAAGATTATCGGCATTATCCTTGCTGTTGCAGGCGCAGCTGCAGGTATTTATTTCCTTGTTAAGAAAATCCTCGATAAGAAAAACGAAACAGCAGATTGCGAAGAAAACTATGTTTCTTGCTCATGCTGCGAAGCTCAGTAATAACAGAATAAATCCCCAAACCCCTTCGCTGATATCGGCGGAGGGGTTTTTTCTAAGAATTTATTAATTCCTACTCCGTTTCGTTGACATCTATTTTAAAAATCAATATCATTATTTACGGGCATTATTTCTCTTTCGGCTTTGCAAGAAACGATGCAATCAGGCCGCAGAGGATTGCTGCGGTAACTCCCGCAGATGATGCGGTGAATCCGCCTGTCAGTATTCCTCTTATCCCCTGCTCCGCAATCGCTTTTTCAACGCCCTTTGCCATAGTGTAGCCAAAACCCGTTAGCGGCACGGTTGCACCGGCACCCGCCCATTCAACAAGCGGCTCGTAAAGCCCTGCCGCAGTGAGAACAACACCCGCCACAACAAAAGCAACAAGTATTCGACCCGGAGTCAGCTTTGTTATGTCAATAAGAATCTGCCCTATAAGACAGATTAATCCGCCAACAGCAAATGCCTTGAGCAAATCAATAACCATATTTGTATCCACCGTTCCTTTTTTGTTTATTATCGGTAAAAGTTTGACGGATATTCCAATCTTTTTTTGAATTTTGACTATTGACAAAACAGGCTTGAATTAATAATATGTATATTGTAGTTTCCGGGGGGAAACAAAACCAACATTTTAAAGGAGAATCAGAAATGGTATTCGAAAAAGTTAAGAAAATTATCAGTGAACAGCTTGAAGTTGATCAGAGCATTATCTCAGAAAACTCAACAATCACAGGCGACCTCGGAGCAGACAGCCTCGACCTTGTTGACCTTGCAATGTCAATCGAAGACGAATTCGATATCGAACTTTCAGATGAAGCTCTTGATAAAATCAAGACAGTCGGCGATCTCGCAGAATACATTGAAGACAGAATATAATATTTTAAAAGCAGTTTGCGAAAGCAAGCTGCTTTTTGACATTAAGGGCTTATTGTGATAAAATAAATCAGAGGTGAAACATATGATATTAAAAAATGCAGTTGTTTATGACGGCAGCTTCTCCCCCGTTTCAACAGATATAGAAATTGAAAACGGAATAATCAAATCGCTCGAAAAAACCGACAGAGAAGGCGTTGACTATTCGGGTTGTGTTATTCTGCCCGGTTTTATTGATATTCATATTCACGGATGCAATATGGCAGATGCAACAGACGGCAATCCCGATTCTGCCGCAAAAATGAGCGCATGGCTTGCAAAAAACGGAATAACATCCTTCTGCCCCACCACTATGACTCTGCCTGTCGAAACATTGAAAAAATGTTTCGGTTATGTTGCAGACACAATGGGCAAAGAAGAGGGCGCTTATATTCACGGAATAAATATGGAGGGACCGTTTATCGCTCCCGAAAAGAAAGGTGCTCAGGATGCAGCTCATATACTTGAGCCGAGCATTGAAGTTTTTGAAGAGCTTAACGGCATTTGCCCGATAAAGCTTGTTGACATCGCTCCCGAGCAAAACGGAGCTGATGAATTCATTTCAAAAATCAAAGATATATGCACCGTTTCTGCCGCGCACACCACCGCAAACTATGAACAGGGCAAAAAAGCAATTTCAATGGGAATTTCTCATGCAACTCATCTTTACAACGCAATGAACGGTCTTACATCAAGAGAAGCGGGAATGGTTGGCGCTGTGCTTGACAGCGAAGGAGTAACCGCAGAGCTTATCTGCGACGGAATTCATATCTGCCCCGCAACGCTGCGCATAACATTCCGCGCTCTCGGAGAAGACCGAACGGTTGTTATAAGTGATGCAATGATGGCTGCGGGACTTGACGAAGGCGAATACACACTCGGCGGTCAGAGAGTTATCAAAACCGATGCAGCACGACTTGCAGACGGAACTCTTGCCGGCAGCGCAACCAATCTTTTTGAAGAATTCCATAATCTTCTTTCTTTCGGAATTTCTCTCAAGCAGGCAATAAAATCATTAACAATCAACCCTGCAAAGGCTATAGGAGTTGATGGTTCAACGGGCAGCATTGAGGTTGGCAAAAACGCAGATCTGCTGATTTTATCGGAAGATTTCAAAGAAATAAAATCGGTCTTTATTAAAGGAAAAAAAGTGTTCTGACCTCAATTATGAAGGCTTTCTTGCAAGCTTTTTACGCAAGAACTGAATATTAATTTTAATATGCATGAATATATGCAGTAAAGCAAAATCACTTTACAAAATCAGCTTGTAAAGTGATTTTCTTGCATATGTGGATAACTCAGTGGAAAATGTGGATAACCTGCGTTTTTATTCTCAAAAGAGCATTAAAACAGTAAAGTTTTCCACTTTACAAGCTTTTAATATTCTTTTTCAGAATAATTTTATACTGTATATACTGTATGATGTGTGAATATTTTTTGCAGGATTGCGACAAATATCCTTCAGATTTTACAGCGTTTTTGTAAGGTAATGTCGCTTTACAAGGCACTGTATTCTTCTGTTTACCAAATGTATTTTTTACTGAAAATACAATCATAAAAAACCGTGCGGGAAGACATTGCTGTTCTTTTGAACACAATTTCTTCCCGCTTTTTGCGATAACACCAAAAGAAAGCCCCTCAGCTTTCGCTGAGGGCCCGTTTGAATTATTTGCTGAGTCTGCCTGTCAACTGATCGATTATAACAATACCGATTGTGTGGTCACTGATATAGCTGCCGTCGATTGACTCGATAAAGCCTTCGCCAAGTCGGATCGTAGCCATGTCGTTCTGTGAGCCAAGGAGTTGAATTACTAAGTTGTCTTGCTAAG
>JAZLBI010000017.1:0-2353 GCA_045613625.1 Acutalibacteraceae bacterium
ATAATGAAGAGCCTTGTCAATGCGCTTGAAAACGGAATTGAACCGAATCTGAGCGTTTTTTCGGCTGATTTCACGCCGGAGGAAATGTATTCGGTAACAAGAATTTTTCATCTTTCTTCAACACTCGGCAACACTCTGAAAGAGTGTGAGGACTGCATTGCGGTTCTCAAAGACAAATCATCGCAAAAAATAACGGATACATCTTCCATGAGCGATGAGGAATTTCTTAATCTGTTCAGAAAAAAATAAAATATATTAGGATGTGAGATTTATGGAAGGAAACGAAAAGAAAATACCCTTTAAATCATTGGTGGACAAGGGCAAGGCGGCAGGCAAGCTGACAACTCAGGAAATCGATACCTACATTGTTGAAATGGATCTTGATATTGAAGAGCTTGACAAGCTTTATGAAACGCTTGAAGCCAACAATATCGAGATAGTTGACGATTTGTCCAGCGCAGCAATCGAAAACTTCAATGTTGATCTTCCCAAAGCGCTCGATATCGGCGGCGGAGACGACAAGGGAATGGCTGTTGATGACCCCGTTAAGGTTTATCTTAAGGAAATCGGCAGAGTGCCCCTTCTTACTCCCGAAGAAGAAATTGAGCTTGCTATCAGAATTTCTGATGATGACCAGAAGGCAAAGCAGCGCCTTGCGGAGGCAAACCTTCGCCTTGTTGTAAGCATCGCAAAGAGATATGTTGGCAGAGGAATGCAGTTCCTTGATCTTATTCAGGAGGGTAATCTCGGCCTTATCAAAGCGGTTGATAAGTTCGATTATACCAAGGGCTTCAAGTTCTCAACCTATGCAACCTGGTGGATCAGACAGGCTATCACAAGAGCCATTGCCGATCAGGCAAGAACAATCCGTATTCCTGTTCATATGGTTGAAACCATCAACAAGGTTAAAAAGACAAACAGCCAGCTTCTTCATAAAAACGGCAGAGACCCCTCGGCAGAAGAAATTGCCGCAGAGCTTGATATGCCCGTTGATAAGGTAAGAGAAATTCTCAGAGTTGCTCAGGAGCCCGTTTCGCTTGAAACACCCATCGGCGAAGAAGAAGACAGCCATCTCGGCGACTTTATTCCCGATGACGATGCTCCCGCACCCGCAGATGCCGCATCAATGCTTCTTCTTAAGGAGCAGCTTAATGATGTGCTCAAAACTCTCACACCCAGAGAGGCAAAGGTGCTTGCGCTTCGTTTCGGCCTTGAAGACGGACATCCCCACACTCTTGAAGAGGTGGGCAGCGAATTCGGCGTTACCCGTGAACGTATCCGTCAGATTGAGGCAAAAGCGCTCAGAAAGCTCCGCCATCCCAGCAGAAGCAAGAAGCTCAGAGATTTTATTGATTGATAAACAGCAAACCCCTCCGTAAAAAACACGGAGGGGTTATTTTCAGTCTATTATCACATATCCGATGTCAACGGGGCCGTCTTCAACACGGTCAGTGTAGGTTTTGAGTATGCGGTAAAACTCAAAATCCTCAGCCTGTTTTCCGCTGTTTGTCTGCCAATCGTGAAGATGATATTTGCTGCGCAGAAGCGTTGTCAGATTGCCGTCAATATCCGCCATCGACTGCGTGTGTACATAGTCAAAATCAGGCATACGGTATATCAATGCATAATCTTCAATGGTTTCACCCTTCGGGAGCCAGAAAAATCTGCTGTTTTTATGCATCCATTTGCAGAAGCATATTCTGAACTCTTTTTCCCCGATAATTTCAAGATTCACGGTTATATTCCGAGCTCCTCACGGCATTTTTTAACAATGCTCTGCATTGCATCCATTTTCTTTTCCATATCTGCAACAAGGGCAAACTGGGTGCGGCATCTGACGAGATTATGCTCGGGATATGCGGTTTTGAAATAAACATCGCCGTTGATGAAGTCGCCGAGAAAACGCATTCCGCATTCAAGAGTCATAAGCTTTGATGAGAATGCAAGCTGATTGATTTCTTCATCTGTCAGGCTCTTGCCTGCAGATTCAAGATAGCCTTTTGCATATGCCTCAAAATATTCAAGGCTGAGCGATACTTTTGAAATATCCTTTTCATCCTCAGCGGCTGTGTTTGCGCCGAAACGGATGCTGTCGCCGAAATCATAGAGCGAAAGGCCCGGCATAACCGTATCAAGGTCAACAACGCAGATACCCTCGTTTGTTTCGTTATCAAACAAAACATTATTGAGCTTTGTGTCGTTATGAGTAACTCTTAAAGGAAGCTCGCCTGCGGCAAGAAGGTCAACAAGTACGGCACAGTCGGCTTCTCTTGCAAGCACGAAATCAGCCTCTGCCTTTGCAGTGTCAACTCTGCCCGAAAGGTTATCGGCAAGAGCTTTTTTGAAATCGGCA
>JAZLBI010000018.1:0-3102 GCA_045613625.1 Acutalibacteraceae bacterium
ATAGCCATTTCTTTTCTGTCATAGCAGCAGTTTTCAAGAAGCATACAGAACTTGCCTGTTTCTTCGCTTGCGCGAACCATCTGCCAGCATTCTTCAATGCTTGCAGCGCCGCCAACTTCCATTGCAACGTGCTTGCCCGCTCTCATTGCATCGATTGCAATTCTTGCGTGGGTAATCCATGTTGTTGCGCAGAAGATTGCGTCAAGATCTTCTCTTTTGAACATTTCTTTATAATCAAGATATACATCCGGCTCGTTACCGGCTTCTTCTTTAACGATTTCAGCGCCGCGCTTTGCTCTGTCTTCATATTTATCGCATACCGCGGGAACTTTAACGCCATCGCATTTAAGAAGCTCTCTGAGCATACCTGAGCCTCTGCCGCTCAGGCCGACAATACCGATATTAACAAATTCTTTCATAAAACCTTACCTCTGAAAAGCAAAAAATAACCGTCGGTATTCCGACGGTTACTATTATAAAATATAAAAATAAAAAAAGCAATATTATTTGAAATATCTTTTAAAATGTTTTTGCCATTTCATAATGTAAAGCGAGATTGTTTTTGTCAAAGCAATATCATAAAGAATGAAAGCAAACAATCCCATTCCAAGAAGAATCGGATAGGCTATCACGCCCCATTCTTCGGTTTCGTCAATGGTAACACCCATAAATTTTATCATAAGGAAATATGAGCCCGCCATTGTTGCAAGAAAAGAAATGATTTTTACTATCCATTCAATAACAACAGGCAACTTTTCTTCAAGCAGCGCCTTGAATATCGGATAATAGCCGAAAAGAACAAGATACATAACCGCAACTTCTTTTTCGGGAACAAGAATCATTCCGAGAATGGCAACGGTTGCATAAACACCGAATGCCCATTTTTTATCAATTTCAACAACAACGAATATTATCAGCGCACCCGCAAGCGCCGGCAGTGCATATGTCAGAAACGGAATAACCGCAACCGAAATCATCAGAACCAACGACAGCGATGCCACGATGCCGCCGATGGCGCATTTCGAACTTTGTTTCATATCATACCTCAATCAGCAGCAAGGAATACAATCGCCGCCCATACATTCGCAGCAACAATCTGCACACAGCAAACCCGAACAGATGTTGCAAGCGGAGCAACTCGTATCGCCGTTCTGACGATTTGTTCTGTAGCCTCCAGAGCGGGCACTGTTTATCTTATTGAACGCCGCCTTATATG
Source organism: Acutalibacteraceae bacterium (assembly GCA_045613625.1). Taxonomy (GTDB): domain Bacteria; phylum Bacillota; class Clostridia; order Oscillospirales; family Acutalibacteraceae; genus CAG-177. The sequence continues at coordinate 1,217 of JAZLBI010000018.1, forward strand.
TGTTATTTGAAGGATCCAGACTGCAAGCAATCGAATAATTCTTTGCCGCTTCTTCAAGCCAACCGCGTTTTTGCTGAACAACACCCTTCAGATAATACCACTGCGCATCTCTTCTTGATTCGGGTATTCCGTCAAGCAGAATCTGCGCATCATCAAGCCTTCCGGCGTTTATCCGCGACCTGATATCGGAATAATCGGCATTTGAATATCTGTTCTGTGTATTTTTTGCGGAAGGGTCAGACTGCGCAGAAGCAATAACATCGTCATACGCCTGATTGATTTCGTCAATTTTGTCATATCTGCCCTCGTTCTGATATTTTCTGAGAAGCTCTTTATATGCCGCATTAATCTGTTCGCTTGACGCACCCTGAGGAACGCCGAGAACTGCATAAGGATCTCTCATTTCAACACCTCATTTCACTGCATATGTTTTGTTTTCACATTTCGGCTCATATTTGCTCAGCACTTTTTCGGCGCTGAAAGTGAGACCGTTAAAAACAATATTTTCAAGAATATCTTCAAATCTTTTTTTCTCAAGCGAGTCAAGCGCATCAAGCGCCCCGCTCTGAGTAAGATTGAGCATTCCTCTGATTTTTCGCAAGAATTCTTCGCCGTGATTTTCACCAAACTCTGCTCTGAACGGATTAAAACTGCCGTTTTTTAAATCGCTTTCAAGGTCATCGGCGGCATCAAGAATATAAACATATCTCCCCACCATATAACCGAGAGAATAGAGCGAATTTTTTCTTTCGCCTTCAAAGCCGAGAGCCATAACCCTGCCGAGAGCATCAGCAGAAGGATGAGCAGATTCATCAAGGCACGCATCGCTTTTTTTCTCAACCTCTGCCTGCATTTTCATTGAGTCCCCGATTATTTCATCAATCTGCGGTGCAAGGCGCACAGCCTTTTTATGCATCAGCGCAATTATCGGATAAATAAGCAGTGCAAGCAGCTTTGATTTTATTCCGCCATCGTGAAGATTATCCTTCACTTTATAGTATACGGTTATGATAACAGCGTGAGCACAGAAATCAATTTCATCCTTGCTTTTGCATATCATACATTTTTTTGCGGGATTATACGGACAGCGCTTTTTCGAAAATTCGCATCCGCTCTCCCCCGCCGCAAGGCGAAGCACCGCCGCAAAAGCGAAATCAAAACTCAGAAAAAGCTGAGCAAGCGGAGAATAGAGCCTGCCGAGCGAGCGGCAAAGAGAGCAATAAATACCCTTATAGAGCTCATAGTCCTTAATTTTCATTTCAGGCTTGAAAGCCTTCACGTAGCCGAGCAAGGGCACACCTCCGCATTGTTATTCAATTATATTTTATCTTATTTTCAGCCAAAATCGGTTAACATATTGTAAATTTTATTAATAAGTTCAAAGTTTTTTCAGCTCAATATGTGCAAAAGTAAAAATTTTATAATTCTATTGACATTTCATCAGACATGTGTTAAAATAGCTGTCGTTCCTGATATGCGGGTGTAGTTCAATGGTAGAATCCCAGCCTTCCAAGCTGGTTGTGTGGGTTCGATTCCCATCACCCGCTCCAATATGCGCTTGTAGCTCAGCCGGATAGAGCAACTGCCTTCTAAGCAGTGGGTCAGGGGTTCGAGTCCCTTCAAGCGCGCCAAAACTGCGGCTTAAACGCCGCAGTTTCCAAATGGTGGCTGTAGCTCAGTTGGTTAGAGTGCCAGGTTGTGGCCCTGGAGGTCGTGGGTTCGAATCCCATCAGCCACCCCATTTAACAATTCTGCGCAAAGCCTTTGGCTTTGCGTATTTTAATATAACCTTATATTTTGGGGCGTCGTCAAGCGGTAAGACAACAGACTTTGACTCTGTCATTCGCTGGTTCGAATCCAGCCGTCCCAGCCAGAAAAAAGCACTT
>JAZLBI010000019.1:0-7406 GCA_045613625.1 Acutalibacteraceae bacterium
GGCAAAAAAAGAAAACGACAGCTCACCCGAGCATAATTTCTTTATCGGCCTTGCATATCTTTCAGGCATCGATGTTGAGGTTGACCACGAAAGAGCAGTTTCGCTCATCACCTCCGCTGCCGAAGCAGGCCTCCCCGAAGCGATGAAAAAGATTGCGGAAATGTATAGCAGCGGACACGGTGCAAATCGCAATTATAGCAAAACTAAAAATTGGTTAGAAAAATATATAGAAGCACTACAAGTAAATATTTCATCTTGGAGCGATATTTTAAATATCGTTCGAGATTTATCTTCACTTGGAGATTATTATTGTAATCTTTGTTTGTTTGATATTGCAAGATTTGTATACAAACATATTGAAAAAGTTGCCATTAAATATTCAGAAAAATATAACCGAAAACAAAGTCCCTACATAATAACTGAGACATCTGAGAACTTATATAACCATTTATATAACCATAATAAATTATTACTACTTATTTTTAAATGCGCAGTTTGCGAAAAAATAGGCGATACATATATGCTTGGTGGAGATTATATTACTGCCGCAAGTTGTTATAAAACTATAATAGAAAAAAAGCTTGATTTTTCAACTCAAGATTACACAAAAGTATTGTCTAAAGACTATAGTTGGTTCGGTCAACTTGATTTCAAAGCATATGACGACCAATACACAAAAGCAAAAAGCTTTTTATGTATGGGTTGTGTGTCAGAATCAAATGGCGAACTTGATATAGCGGAAGATTACTTTGTGAAAGCTTTACAAGAGTTATCCGAAAAGCCTCGTTCGGATTACTTTGTTTCAAATATGTTATCTCATATATATGATAGATTAGGAAATATATGTTTGAACAAAAATAAATATCCTGAAGCGAAAAAATATTATATGGATGCGTTGAAAACAAAAAATAGTGATACTAAAAACAATTCGAATACACTTAATAGTTTAGCATTAAACAATATGAACTTGGGAAAAGTTTACATTGGAGAAAGAGATCTTTTGAATGCAGAAAAATTCTTTAGAAGATCATTGGAAATAAGAAAAGAATTAGCAAACAGTTTAGATACCATCGATATGAATGTCGCTTTAATCAATTCTTATTTTGAACTTAGTGATATTGCACTTGAATTATTAAATTTTGCAAAAGCAGAAGAATGCTGCTATAGAGTTGTTGAACTAACACAAAAAACAAATGAATTAGCTTTAAAACAAAAGTTAGTTGTTTGTTACATTAAATTAGGAGATATCCAAAAAATTATAAAAAAGCAAGAAAAATCATTGGAATGGTATGATAAAGCTATAACTCAAAAAGAAGGAATAGCGAACATATCACAATCAGCTAAAGATTTTCAAGAGCTTTTCCGACTTTATAAATCAACTGCTTTAAGTGCTGAAAATGAAACAGATTATACCAAATCAAAAAATTATAGTTCTAAAGCAGTTGCTTTAAAAGAAAAAATTACAATTATGTTTGGAGAAGAAAAAGATTTTCTTGAGCTTTTAGAGTATTCTTATTTTTTAGCTAACCAAGCTCTATCAAAAAAGAATTATGAAAATGTAAAAAATATTCATATAAATATTTTGAAATATTGGGAACAATATGAAAAGGGACAAATTAAACTTTATCATGATGGCTCATTTTCAGAAATCAGATTATCTATGAAAATGAGTAAAATTAAACATCAATATCTTACCAAGATTTTAAATGTTTGGGAGAAATGCGAAGGGATAAGCGACGAAGAACTTGCTGAACTTTATTTTATGTTATCAAAACAAAAAGATGAATTTTATCTAAAACAAGCACATGAAATTTGGAATAAATTATACGAAAGAAATCCAGATAAATCATACTATTTAGATAAAAGAGAGCATACAAAAAATTTGTTGGATATCATATCGGTTTCAAAAGAACCCCCTAAAGAAAGAACAATTGATAAAATCAAGAAAAAATTATTGTGGTTTAGAAGATAAAGCATGGGGACTGTAAAAAACAGCCCTTTTCTGTAGGGTTATTGAATTTAACAAGCGATAAATAGAATTTGCTGTTTCGGATCCATATTAAGGGAGCTATCATGAAGCGACTGAGGAAGTTTTTTGGGGGGGGGTGCGTGAAACCGTTGATTTGTAAGAGATTTCCACCGATTAATCTCTCCGTCTTTTGCTTCGCCAAATCCAACTCCACTGAAGGGAAGACAATTCTGTCAAGCAACTTTAATAACTTTTTCAACAACACCGGGCACACACGCAATGTATGTGCCCGGTGTTATTTTACCAAATCTTCTTTGATGCGATGTCTGCAAGTGCCGATGCGATAAACTCATCAACGCTCTTTGAGCCGATATCGCCTTCGCCTCTCTTGCGCACCGAAACAGCGCCGTCTTCGATTTCCTTGTCGCCAACGAGAAGCATATAGGGAAGCTTCTCAAGCTGTGCTTCACGGATTTTATAGCCGATCTTTTCGCTTCTGTCATCAACAGAAACTCTGATACCGAGCTCTTCGAGCTTTGCGGCAACTTCCTTTGCATATGCGTGATGACGGTCTGCAATGGGAAGAAGTCTTACCTGCTCGGGTGAGAGCCAGAGGGGAAGAGCACCTGCAAAGTTTTCAAGAATATAAGCAAGTGTTCTTTCGTAGCAGCCGAGGCTTGTTCTGTGGATAATATAGGGAAGCTTCTTCTGTCCGTCTGTATCAACATAATACATACCGAACTTTTCTGCAAGAAGCATATCAATCTGAATTGTAACGATTGTGTCTTCCTTGCCGAAAACATTCTTATACTGAATATCAAGCTTCGGGCCGTAGAATGCGGCTTCGTCAATACCGATTTCGTAGTCTACGCCGAGGTTATCAAGAATTTTGCCCATTGCTTCCTGAGCGGCATTCCACTGCTCTGCAGTGCCTTCGTATTTTGCGGTGTTTGCGGGATCCCACTGCGAGAAACGGAAGGTGCACTTATCAAGCATACCGACAGTTTCAAGGAAATATTTGCAAAGGCTGAGGCAACCCTTGAATTCTTCTTCAAGCTGATCGGGTCTGATAACAAGGTGGCCCTGTGAAATTGTGAACTGACGAACACGGATAAGGCCGTGCATTTCGCCTGAATCTTCGTTACGGAAAAGGGTTGAAGTTTCACCGAGACGCATGGGAAGATCACGGTAGCTTCTTGCGGCGTTGAGATAAACCTGATACTGGAAGGGGCAGGTCATCGGGCGAAGCGCAAGGCATTCCTTCTCTTCATCATCGGGATCGCCGAGAATGAACATACCGTCACGGTAATGATCCCAGTGGCCCGAAATTCTGTAAAGATCTCTCTTTGCCATAAGAGGAGTTTTTGTGAGAAGATAGCCGTTTCTCTGCTCAACATCTTCAACCCATCTCTGAAGGAGCTGAATAACTCTTGCGCCCTTGGGCATAAGAATGGGAAGACCCTGACCGATTGAATCAACGGTTGTGAAGAAACCGAGCTCTCTGCCGATTTTGTTATGGTCACGCTTCTTTGCCTCTTCAACAGCTTCAAGATATGCTTCGAGGTCTTCTTTCTTCGTGAAAGCAGTGCCGTAAACTCTCTGGAGCATCTTGTTGTTTGAATCGCCTCTCCAGTAAGCGCCTGTGCATGAAGTAAGCTTGAAAGCCTTCACTCTGCTTGTGTCGGGAATATGGGGGCCTGCGCAAAGCTCATCAAATTCGCCCTGCTTATAGAACGAAATCTTTTCACCCTTATCGGAATGCTCTTTGATAAGCTCAACCTTGAAGGTTTCGCCTCTCTCTTCCATCATCTTGATTGCTTCATCTGCATCAAGCTCATATTTTTCAAGAGGAAGACCCTCTTTAACGATTTTCTTCATCTCTGCCTCGATTTTTTCGAGAACTTCGGGAGTGAAGGGCACGTCAACATCAAAATCGTAGTAGAAACCGTTATCGATAGCGGGGCCGATAGCGAGTTTTGCGTTGGGATAAAGTCTTTTTACTGCCTGAGCAAGAATATGCGATGCTGTGTGGCGGAGCGCCCACTTGCCGTCTGCATCGTCAAAAGTAAGAATTTCAAGCTCACAATCCTTATCAAGAGCTGTTCTCAGGTCGCTCACAACGCCGTCGATTTTGCAAACGCAAGCAGCTTTGTAAAGACCCATTCCGAGGCTCTTTGTGATTTCCATAGCGGTTGTTCCGTTTTCAAATTCCTTGATAACGCCGCCTTTGAGGGTAACATTAATCATATTTATCAAATCCTTTCATAATTTATAAAACAAAAAGCTCCACCCTGCATAAACAGGATGAAGCATAAAATACTCCACGGTTCCACCCGCAATTCCGAAAAAAATCGGCTCTCTGGCAGCCTTAACGCGGCTGATACGGCGCACCTTGATTACGGCGGCTCTCGGCAGGCGGTAGCATATTTGCAGCATTTTACCGCCCTTTCAGCCCACGGGGCAGCTCTCTGAAAAATGCCGTTGCAAACAGCCTTCTGCTTCAACGATTTTTGATATTACATTTATCTTATCACTCTGTAAAAATAAAGTCAATATATTTTTTAATTAAATATTCATAAAAAACTTGACAATATTCAATTAAAAGTATACTATTAATACAATGGTGTTATATTGTGCCAAGATAGGTGTTTTTGCACCTTCAGACACCATTGATTGATTTTTATAATCTCGATTAATATTGATTTTAAATCACAGAAATCCACAACAAAGGAGGAAAAAAGAAACTTTATGCAACTTTGGTTAGCAATCCTTATTGCCGCCGTTACTCTCGTTGTCGGTGCAGTTATCGGCTTTGTGCTCGGCGGTTTACATAGGAAGAAGGTTGCCGAAGCCGCAATCGGCTCCGCTGAGCAGGAAGCAAACAAAATCATCAGCGACGCCATCTCAACGGCTGAAGCAAAGAAAAAAGAAGCAATCCTTGAAGCCAAGGATGAAATCCACAAGCAGAGAACCGAAACCGAAAAAGAGCTTCGCGAAAGGCGCAACGAAGTTCAGAGAATGGAACGCCGCTTGACTCAGAAGGAAGAAACTCTTGATAAGAAGAGCGAAAACCTTGAAAAGAAAAGCGAAGTGCTCGACGAAAAAATCAAGGCAGCAGATAACCGCCTTGAAGAAATCGAAAGCATCAAAAAGAGCCAGTTCGAAATGCTTGAACGCATTTCGGGCTTCACAAAAGAGCAGGCTAAGGATCATATCCTCAGCGTTCTCGATGAAGACCTCAACCACGAAAAAGCTGTTAAGATTCAGGAAATCGAACAGAAAACAAAGGATGAGGCTGATTCTCTTGCAAGAGAGATTATCACAACTGCCATTCAGCGCTGCGCCGCAGATCATGTTGCCGAAGCAACCGTTTCAGTTGTTGCTCTTCCCAACGATGAAATGAAGGGCAGAATCATCGGCCGTGAAGGCAGAAACGTAAGAACTCTTGAAATGATAACGGGTGTTGACCTCATCATCGACGATACTCCCGAAGCAATAACAGTTTCAAGCTTTGACCCCGTTCGCAGAGAAATTGCAAGACTTACTCTTGAAAAACTCATTGCAGACGGCAGAATCCATCCCGCAAGAATCGAAGAGATGTACGACAAGGCAAAGCGTGAGGTAGAAGCAACCATCAAGCAGACAGGTGAGCACGCTCTCATTGATGCAGGCGTAAACAACGTTCACCCCGAAATCGTTAAACTCATCGGTAAACTCAGATACCGCACAAGCTACGGTCAGAATGTTCTCAACCATTCACTTGAAGTTTCCTATATCGCAGGCCTTATGGCATCGGAACTTGGCACCGATGTCAGAACAGCAAAAAGAGCAGGTCTTCTTCACGATATCGGTAAGGCACTTGACCACGAAATGGAAGGTTCACACGTTGACCTCGGCGTTGAGTTTGCAAAGAAATATAAAGAAAACGATAATATTCTTCACGCAATCAAGGCTCACCACGGTGAGGTTGAGGCAAAAACAATCACCGCTGTTCTTGTTCAGGCTGCCGATGCAATCTCAGCTGCAAGACCCGGCGCAAGACGTGAAGATGTTCAGAACTATATCAAGCGTCTTCAGAAGCTTGAAGAAATCGCAACTTCATTCGAAGGCGTTGACCGTTCATTTGCAATTCAGGCAGGCCGAGAAGTTCGTATTATGGTTAAACCTGAATCAGTCAACGACGAAAAGATGGTTCTTCTTGCAAGGGATATCGCAAAGAAGATTGAAGAAAGCATGGAATATCCCGGTCAGATCAAGGTTAACCTTATCAGAGAAAGCAGAACTGTTGACTACGCAAAATAATTATTATGGGGCTGCAGATTGCAGCCCCGTTTTTTGAATGAAAGGAATATCAGATGAATATTCTCGTTATCGGAGATGTTGTTTCCGCAAAAGGATGCGAATTCCTCCGCAACATTCTCCCCGCTTATAAAAAGCTCAAAAAAATCGATCTCTGCATTGCAAACGGCGAAAATTCTGCCGTCGGCAACGGAATAACCCCCTTTTCTGCGCAGTATCTTTTTGACAGCGGAGTTGATTTCATAACAACAGGCAACCATGTTTACCGCCGCAAAGAATTCTATGAAATGCTCGATGAAAGAGACGATATCATAAGACCCGCAAACTTCTTCGGCGCAAACCCCGGAAAAGGCTTTTCAACAATCGATATGGGCTTTTCAAAAGTCGGAATAATCAACCTTGCCGGTATGGTTTATATGGACAGATGCGATAACCCCTTCACGGTTGTTGATGAAATTCTGCCTGAACTTTCGGACTGCAGGATTATTCTTGTTGATTTTCACGCGGAAGCAACAGCAGAAAAGCGCGCAATGGGCTTTTATCTTGACGGAAAGGTGTCTGCAGTTTTCGGTACCCATACCCATATCATCACGGGCGATGCAACCGTTCTTCCGAACGGCACGGCATATATAACCGATATCGGAATGACAGGCCCGAAAAACTCCGTGCTCGGCGTAAAACCCGAAATTTCAATTGAATGGCTCCGCACGGGTATGCCCGCAAGATTCGATACCGCCGAAGGCGAATGCATTATGAACGGCTGTATTTTTGAAATTGATAACAAAACCGGTAAAGCGCTCAGCGTTGAAGCGGTTACTATAGAATGAGGTTAAGCTATGCAGAAATTACTCAGCCATATGCGGGCAGCTTGCCAACAATATGAAATGATAAAAGAAGGCGACCGTATCGCAATAGGTGTTTCGGGCGGCAAAGATTCTATGGCGCTTCTTGCGGGAATGGCTAATCTGCGTCGCTTCTATCCCGAAAAATTCGATATCGTTGCAATAACTCTCGACCCGCGATTTAACAATACAGACGGCGATTATTCGGCAATTGAGGAATTGTGCAGGAAGCTTGATGTTGAATATGTTATCAAACGCACTCAGCTTGCAGAAGTTATTTTTGATATAAGAAAAGA
>JAZLBI010000020.1:0-31523 GCA_045613625.1 Acutalibacteraceae bacterium
AGATAAGAAAGAGCAATCAGCAGACCCGTCACAAACTGGGAGCTGACATCGCCCCTGAGAGAAAAATCGCCTGCGGAAATTCTGCCTGAAACGCTCAGCGGAAAGGAGTCTGAAATTTCTGCGCCCATACGAATCAATTCTTCTCTGAGTGGTGAAAGAGGTCTTTCGGGCAATCTTCCCGAGCCGAGAATTTTGCATTCGATGCCCAAAGCGCAGATTACGGGGAGCAGAAAGCGGAGCGTTGAGCCGCTTTCGCCGCAGTTGATAACCGTTTTTTCGGGAGCTTTTTCAATGGGAGTGACGGTATAAACATTACCGCTTTTCTCAATATCTGCCCCGAGATTTTTTAAACAGCCGATTGTTGCTTCGATGTCTGCGGAGGATGTGTTTATTATAATGTTGCTTTTGCCCTTTGCGAGAGCGGCGCAGATAAGCGCCCTGTGAGCAAAGGATTTTGAGGCGATTCCCTCAATGCTGCCCGATATATGAGCAGGTGTTATAAGAATATCCATTATTTACACTCCGCAATCTGATATAAAATCTCAACGGGGATTTTTTTCAATACACATCTGCCCATAACCTCGGGCACAACAAAATTAATGGTATCGCCGCTACGTTTTTTATCCGAAAGAGCGGCATCTGCAAGCTCTTTTGCGCTGAATGAACATTCAACGGGCAGAGCGTTGTTTTTGTTTGCTTCAACAATCGCCTGTGTGCAGTCTTCTTTGCTCCAGCCGAGTTTTGAGCTTGCCTTTGCGGCAATCACCATTCCGATTGCAACGGCTGAGCCGTGTTCAATTTCAAAATTGCTGCATTTTTCGATTGAATGTGCCATTGTATGACCGAAATTGAGAAGCTGTCTTTCGCCGTTATCAAATTCGTCCTTCATAACAACATCTCTTTTAAGCTCAACACAGCGGGCGATGATGTTTTCCATATCCGATTTTACATCTCCGCCGCTGACTTTGTCAAATAATTCTTTATCAAAAATAACGCCGTATTTGATAACCTCTGCCATACCGTTTGCGAATTCGTTTTCGGGAAGAGTTGAGAGCGTGTCTGTATCGCAAAGCACGAGCGACGGCTGAGAGAATGCACCCATCAGATTTTTGCCTGAAGGAAGGTTAACCGCTGTTTTTCCGCCAACGGATGAATCAACAGCCGCAAGAAGAGATGTGGGCACCTGAACAAAATTTATTCCGCGAAGAAACAGAGATGCGGCAAGACCTGTCATATCGCCTGTAACTCCGCCGCCGAGCGCAACGGCAAAATCGCTTCTTGTGAGGTTGCTTTGCGCCATAAACTCAATCAGCCTGAAGAGGGTTTCTGCGTTTTTGGATTCTTCGCCCGCATTGAAAACAAAATCAACGGTTTCAACTCCCGCAGAAGCGAGAGAAGTTTTTGTTTTATCAAGCCATAACGGCGCAACATTCGAATCTGCAACAATTATTGCTCTGCTTTTGCCGAAAAGCGAAGCGCATTTTTCGCCAAGAGACGGCAGAATACCTTTGCCGATGATAACATCATATTCTTTTGAAGCGTTAACTCTGACAGTTTTCATTCCGATTCCTACTTTGCATATTTTTTGCAGTCTGTGCCTTCTCTGAGAAGGGCGGCAAGCCCCTCTTTGTCATCCGCTTTAAGAGCGGCGCTGTATTCGCTGAGCCTTTCAACAAGAAAATCGATTTCTTCACAAAGATTATCCTTGTTTTCGAAGAAAAGCTCTGTCCACATTTTTTCGTTTAGCTTTGAAACTCTTGTGAGGTCTCTGTAGCTTCCCGCCGAAAAGCCTTTTTGTTTCACTGCCGTGTGGCTTTTTACATAGGCATTTGAGATTATATGGGGAAGCTGAGAAGTGAACGCTATTACTTTATCATGTTCTGCGGGAGTTGTAAAGTTTATCGCACCGAAACCCGCATCGTTGAGAACATTTCTGAGCGATTCGAGAATGCGTATATCTGTGTTATCCCTCGGAGTTATAATCATTGTTGCGTTTTTGAAAAGATTTCCTCTTGATGCGCTGAAGCCCGAAAACTGAGTGCCCGCCATCGGATGAGCGCCAATGAAGATAAATCCGTTTTCTTGCGCAATTTTTTCGCACGGAGCGCATATGGGGAGCTTAACGCCGCCGCAGTCTGCAACTATTGCACCTTTTTTGATTTTGTCGGCATATTTTTCAACAAATTCAACCGTTGCCTGAGGATAAAGGGCAACGAATATCATATCCATTTCGCCTATATTATTTTCGCAGAGTTCACCTGCAATTGCTTCAATCATTTTTGCTGCAAGAAGTGAGCTTCTGTTGATATCAAGCCCGTAAACCTTGTGTTTGCCGCTTTCTGTCAGCGCTCTTGCAAGCGAACCGCCGATAAGCCCGAGACCGGCTATTCCTATTTTCATAATATCACCTTAAAACTTTGTCATAATTTCTCTGATTGCGTTTGCTTCCTTGACAACCTTTGCAAATTCCTCGGGGCGAAGCGCCTGGGGGCCGTCGCAAAGCGCGTGAGCGGGGTCGTTATGAACTTCAATCATAAGACCGTCTGCTCCCGCCGCAACCGCCGCAAGAGCAAGGGGACGAACCATTCTTGCCATACCCGCCGCGTGGCTGGGGTCTGCAATAACGGGAAGGTGAGTTTTTTCTTTGAGAAGGGCAATTGCCGAAATATCCATAGTGTTTCGTGTGTAATGCTCAAAGGTTCTTATGCCTCTTTCGCAGAGCATAACTTTGTTGTTGCCGCCTGCCATAATGTATTCAGCGCTCATCAGAAGTTCTTCCATTGTTGCGGCAAGACCTCTTTTAAGGAGGATGGGTTTATCTGTTTTGCCGAGCTCTTTGAGAAGCTCGAAGTTCTGCATATTTCTTGCGCCAACCTGAATAACATCAACATCTTCAAAGAGAGGAAGATGAGATAAATCCATAATTTCCGTAACAATCGGAGCGCCTGTTTCTTCTCTTGCTTGTCTGAGAAGTTCTAGACCCTCCGCTCTCATTCCCTGAAAAGCATAGGGTGATGTTCTGGGCTTGAATGCGCCGCCTCGGAGCAGATTTGCTCCCGTTGCCTTGATGTCGCGGGCGATTGAGCAGATTTGCTCGGGAGATTCAACTGAGCAAGGGCCTGCGATGAACTGAAAATTTCCGCCGCCGATTTTGTTGCCGCAGATATCAATAACGGTATCCTCGGGGTGAAATTTTCTGTTTGCGTTTTTATAAGGTTCACTTATTCGTGCAACATTGTTTACTATATTAAGTCCGCTGATAAGATCCATATCAACATGGCTAGTGTCACCCACAAGGCCGAGAATGGTGTCAAACTCACCGTCACTTCTGTGAATGGTGAGATTCAGGCTTTCAAGCCATTCGATAAGATTCTGAATCTGAGCTTCGTTTGTTCCTTTTTTTACCGATACAATCATTTTACATTACCTCCGTATAATCTGCAACAAAAAAATATCCCCGCAGTGTAAATTTCACTGCGGGGTCATATAACCTCAATTATGTTTTTTCAGCAAAACTTACCAAACCCTATCAAATTGATTGATAAAGTAAAAGTAAAAATATGCTGCTGAGAAAACATTTTTAGCCATTTGAAATAACCTCTGTTGCTTTTGATGAGTATAGAATAGCACCGCCAAAACTGTTTGTCAAGGGGTTTTGGCAAAAAACTTTAGCGATTTAAAGCTTTTAATCAACAAATTATCGGTTTTCGATTTTAATCTGGCAAACCGACATTGCGTTCAGCGCATTTTCATGGCTTTCGGGGGTAACTCCCGCGCAGCATTCTGCATCAACAATAACGGGAGTTTCAGGCAGAAAAGCTTTTATGAGCATTGCATTTGAGATAACACAGATATCGGTGCAAAGCCCGATGAGGGTTATGCTTTCAATTTTTTCTTCATAGGTATCGTATGCTTTTAAAAGCTGACCGAGGGCAACGCTGCCGAAGGTGGGTTTGTCGACGGGCTCTTCTTTGCGGAGCGCATCAAGAGAAGAGTTTATCTGCCAGCCGTCTGTATCTTTTATGCAGTGTTCAACAGGGAGATTTGCGCCTTCCTGAGTTGAGAGATAATCGGCTTCGTGGGTGTCACGGGTGAAAATAACTCTGCCGTCAAAGTTTTCAATTTTTGATTTTACGGCAGGAAGAATGGCAACGGCTTCTTTCGAGCCGAGAGCGCCGTCAATAAAATCATTCTGCATATCAACAACAATCAGAAATTTCATAAGTAGCCTCCTATTCAAACAAATCGGGGTCGTCAGCGTAGGGATTATCCTCGCCTTTTTTATCATAGTATGCCTGGGGATATTTCGGGTTTTCGTTCTTAACGGGAAGGCTGATGTCAACCGCAACGGGCTCGCCTTCACGAAGAAGTCTGCCAACAACAACGAGCCGTGCATCCTCGAATTCGTAATAGCAGGTTGAAAGAGTTATTATTTTATCGTTTTCGTTGATGTCAACGCCCGTGGTGTAAAGCTTGCGCTTGTCTATTTCGGAAATGTAGTCTGAAAACTGCGAGTTGCCTGCGGCGGTGAAAATATAATTGAAAACGTGGCCGTTGTCATCGCTTGCCTTGCTGTTTGAGATAAACACGGCATATATTTTGAATTTGTATTCACCGTAGAGCGTGTTCAAAGTTATGAACGGAGCTTTTTTGAAGCCGTCAATTTCAGTGTATTGCTCGAGAGTGCCGAAAATTTTATCGTCGTGCCTCATATTGTGACCGTATACTATTGTGTTTCTGTCAAGCGACTGCAGGGTGTTGCGATAGTCAAAGAAAGGCACGCCGTAGTTTGTGCTCTTGCCGTAGAAATCTTTTCGCTCATAGTATTTGTTGTCGGTTGACTGAACAACATATGAATCTATGTTCATTTCGGGGATTGAAATCCAGCCCTCAAAATCGGGGTTGATTGCGTAGAGGTCGGCGTATGCGGGGTTCATACCTGCTGGGAATTCGATATCGGGATATTTTTCTCTGATAGCTTCCCAAGGGTCTTTGCCCTGCTGAGTTGTTGCAGTCATTTCTGCAAGCTCTTCGGCTTGCTTATCGGATTTATAAGGTTCGATAAGATAATAGTTAATAAGGAAAAGTGCACTTGCCGCAATGGTTACGGATGCCGCGGCGAGCACGATTTTGCGGATGATTTCTTTTTTTGAAATGTTTTTCTTCTCTGCCTTCTTTTTGGGAGGTTTTTTGCCGTTTATATCCGCAATAAGCTCTTCGATGCTGCCGTATCTTTCGGATTTATCGGGAGCGAGAGCTTTTTCGATGATTTTTCTTTCGTTTTCCGAAAGAGTATCGGGGAATTTCAGTGCACGTCCCTGACCCCGCTGGTCAGCAGACGGAGGAAGGAAGCCCGTGACTGCTTCATAAAGAATTGCGCCGATTGCATAAACATCGGTGAAGGAGCCGCAGTGATTTGCGCCGAGCTGTTTTTCGGGAGCATCAAAGGGCGCTCTTGTGCTTTTCGGGGGATAGGAATAGCCCGAAAGAGCGGTTATTTTTCCGTCGTTTGTAACAATGGAATAAGGCGTGATGCTGCCGTGCCATTTGCCCGCTTTTTCAAGCTTGCGCGCGCATTCCGTGAGAGGTTCGAGCAGCTTTGCCGCCGTTGCGAACGGCATCACTCTGCCGTTGCCGATGAGCGAAGAAAGCGGAGTGCCCGTTGCCACGGAGCAGACATAATACATTGTTGAATTCTCAGCAAAGCAATCCTCAAAATCAAGGATGCTTATTTTGGAAACCGAGCAAAGCTTGAGAAAATGAGAATAATATGCGGCAATCTCTTTATCGCCCTTTGCGGCGGCATCCTCGGAGTTGTATTTGATAATAACCTCATTCGGGAGGCGGTGCATCAGCTTCTGAGGAAGGTATTCATAAACCTTCACTCTCTGACGGGTCTGCGTATCGAGTGCATAATAAATAACGAAGGATTTGGCTCTTGAAAATGCGCCGCCGAGCACATATCTGCCGTTGAGCTTTGAGCCGACGGGCAGAGAATGCTCAAAATCATTCTGCGCTTTTCCGTCAAAGCCGCACCGTGAACATATTTTTTCGTCGTCGTTGCATTCTGCAAGACAGTTTATACAGCGTTTCAAGGCGTACCTCCTTCCATAATATGTAACAACCTGATTTCAGGGTTTTTGATTTTGTTCTGAATTTCATAGGCGTGAGGCTCGAGAAATTCGCTTTTGCTGTGAGAAAGTCCGATTTTGCGCAGATATACGGCAATTTCGGAGCATATTTCTTCGATAATTCTCTGTTTGCATTTAATCTCATCGGCTGAAAAACCGCCCGTGAGCAAATCGGAGAGCATAGGCGAAAAATGAGAAAATTCAGAAAGATTTTTCATTCCCCTGAGCGCCCATTTATAAAACGGAGCAAACTCTCCGTTGACAAGATAAACGAATGATGCGGTATGAGTAACAAATTCGGCGCACGCAAGCGCAGCGGCTCCGTTTTCGCCGTGAGAAATGCATCTGCTGAAATTGTACTGACCGCTCTGAGCCATAAGTGCGGCTCTTGCCGCAAGCTTTTTCAGGCGGATATCTTCGGGCATTCCGTTTTTGATTTCGTTTCTGATTTTTGAAAATTCGCCGAGGTCATCCCTGAAAATGCAGCCGTTGACTGCGGCGGCAAGCGAATGCTCGGGTGTGTAAAGCCAGTCGCGAAGAGTTTCGGGTGCGCCTTTTCTTCCCGTAAGCGGCAGATAAAAATCGGATATTGTTTTCACCCCGTAGCGTGCGGTGCCGTAGGAGTTGGTTTTGCCCTTTTCAAAATCCATATAAAGGCGGGGCAGTCTGCCGTATGCCCTTGCAAGCTTGAAGCCGAAAAGCTCGTTATCCTCTTCGGTCAGCCAGATGCAGAAACCCGCACCGAAATCGTGGTCTCGCGAAATTTCATCGTCAAAGCCGAAACAATCCGACCCAGGGCCCGCAAGGCCGACGGCTATTCTGCTTTCGTATTCCGCAAATTCTTCTTTTATCATTTTTATGCCGAATTCTTCGTAGTATCGGCGGCTTAACTCAAGACCCTGCATAGATTTTATCCGCCCTTTCGTTAAGCTGTTTTTCTGCGAGAAAGAAGCCGAAAAAGCCGAATGACGGCGCACATTTTCTGCAGGTGAAAGCATATTTGTTGTAGCCGAAAAAAGCAGGATTTTCAAGGATTTCAAGCGCTTTTTCCATAAGCGTGTTTGCCCGCATATCTTCGTTGTTGAGTTCATAATAAAGATGGGCAAGATTTACAAGCGAAACGGCTGTTTCGAGTTCGTTTTTTTCGATGCTTTCGGTGATTTTTATTGCTCTGAGAAAATAATCTTCTGCTTCGGGATATTTTTTAAAATCCTGCAGAGCGAGAGCCATATTATTATAAAGACCCGCAAAAAGAGGGTCGTTTTCGCTGAGATTAATCCGGTAAATTTCAAGAGTTATGTTATAGAATTCCATAGCTTCGGCGCTCTTGCCGAAGGATTTCATAGTTGTTGCGCCGTTGAGATAAATTGTTGCGGCGGCGGGTGTGTTTTTTATGCCGAGTTCATCAATCAGCAAAAACGCATCGTTCACTGCCGCCATGCCCTCGGTTTCTTCTTTTGTCTGACGGTAAAACCCTATCATCTCGTTGAGCACCGTAAGTTCGCCGCTCTTGTCGCCCGCATCTGCCGCACGGTTTCTCCATTCGAGCAAACAGCGGTGCGCTCCCTGCAAATCCTCTTTTGCAAAGAACGAATCAAGCTCGTTTATGAAGTTGCGAACGGAAATTTTGAGCATAAACTGCCTTTCTGCATTGCAAACGCAACGCCGATATGGTATGATAGAATAAATTGAACTAAAGGTGATTTTTTATGGATAACGGATTTTTTGCAATGGTTTCAAGAATGAAATATATAAACCGCTGGGCGCTTATGAGAAATGAACACAGCGAAAACCTCTGCGAGCACAGCTTTGAGGTTGCGGTTATTGCGCACGCCCTTGCTGTTATAGGCAACAGGCGTTTCGGCAAGAATTTAAACGGCGAAAGAGCCGCTCTTCTCGGCCTTTATCACGATACCCCCGAAACACTCACGGGCGATATGCCGACTCCCGTAAAATACTACAGCGAAGAAGTGCGCCTTGCATACAAAACTGTTGAAGAGAATGCTTGCAAGAGCCTTGTTGCAATGCTTCCCGAGGATTTCAGAGAGGATTTTTCGGCGATGTTTCTGCCCGAAGAGGGCGATGAAGAGCTCTGGAAGCTCGTTAAAGCTGCCGATAAAATCAGCGCACTGATAAAGTGCATCGAAGAGAAAAAAGCGGGCAACAGCGAATTTATCAAAGCGGGTGAAGGTATAAAAGAAGCAATAGACGGGCTCGATTTGCCCGAAGCGAAGGTGTTTGTTGAAGAGTTTCTTCCCGCATATGAGCTTACGCTTGATGAGTTGAGATAATTTATATTCCGAGCAGTTTTCGTGCGTTTTCGCCGAGGACTGCTTTTTCTTCGCTTTCAGTCAGACCGAAACAACCGATAAGCTCCATATCCTGAGAGGGTGAATTCCACGGAGCATCGCTGCCGAAAAGAATTTTGTCAACGCCGTGAATGTCGATAATTTCTTTTGCGTAGCGGGGAGTGATTGTGCCGTAGCCGTAAGCGGTGTCAAGATAAACGTTTTTGCCCGCAAGATGCTTTCTCGTTTCAGGTAATGACCATATTCCGCCGAAATGAGCCGCAACAACGGGCGCTCCAGCGAAAACGGGAAGTACGCTTGCCAGCGCCTCGGCAGTGCAGTGCACGGGCTCGGGGTAGCCGATGTCAAAACCGCAGTGAAAGAGTGTTATCAATCCCAGCTCACCGAGTTTTTCGTAAATCGGAAGCATCTTCGGGTCGTTTGCAAAGAAGCCCTGATAATCGGGGTGGAGCTTGACTCCTTTTATGCCGTTTTCTTTCAGACGGATAAGCTCATCGAGCGCATCGGGGCTGTCAGGATGCACCGAGCCAAAGGGGATGATGCCGTCAATATTTTTGAGCGAAATCGCAAAATCGTTAACGTTTTTCTGCTGATGCGGATTTGTTGCGATGTTGAGCACAACGGAATAATCAACTCCGTCTCTTTTCTGGAGAGCAAGCAGACCGTCAACCGTGCCGTTGTGGAAGGGTCTTGTTATCCCCGAGCGGCGGCGCAGAATTTCAATTGCTTTTTCCGCAAGCTTGTCGGGGAAGCAGTGTGTATGAAAATCTATTATCAAATTTTTCACGCTTTCAAAGTTAATTTTATATATTTTACACCTAAAATGAGGCTATATCAATAATAAATTATAAATAATTATAAAAATTTGAAAAATGCTTGATATTTATTACATTATGTGTTAGAATAACGACAGTAGGATTATGTGTTTTATGAGAGTGGGGCGACCCGCTCTCTTGTGTTTATATATGCACATACTTTAAATATTCATAAAAGGAGAATTGCTCATGGCAAAAAGTAAGGGCGGAAATGTTGTTGCCGCCGTTTGGGAAATTGCAGAGCCCATAGCAGAGCAGCTTGGCCTCGAATTATGGGATATCCGCTTTGTTAAAGAAGGTACGGATTGGTTTTTGCGTATCTTTATCGACAAAGAAGGCGGAGTCGGCATAACAGACTGTGAAAATATGAGCCGTGCAATCGACAAGCCTCTTGACGATGCAGACCCCATTGAGCAGAGCTACTGCCTTGAGGTTTCTTCGCCCGGCGTCGAAAGAGAGCTCACAAGAGAAACTCATTTTGAAGCCTGCAAGGGTGAGAAAATCAAGGTGAAGTTTATCAGAGCGGTTGAGGGCGTGCGTGAATTTGCGGGCGTGCTCGAAGAGTTTGACGGAAAGGCGATAACAATGCGCCTTGAAGACGGCAACGCAATGGTATTTGAGAAAAAAGAAACAAGCTATATCAAACTTGATGATTTCAGTTTTTAATTGAAAGGAACGGATTGAAAAAAATGAAGAACAACGAATTTTTTGAAGCAGTCAAATTCCTCAGCAAAGAAAAGAAGATTGCAGAGGATGCTCTTTTTGAAGGCATTCAGAGAGCTATTGTAACAGCAGTCAAGAGAGACTATAACAACAAGGATATCGTATTCTGCGAAATCGATCCCGAAGAGCAGATGTTCAGAGTTTTCGTTCGCAAGAATGTTGTAACGGAAGTTCTTGACCCCGATGAGGATATGACCGTTGAGCAGGCTCAGAGATATAAGAAGAATGCTCTTGCGGGCGATATCGTTGAAATCGAGCTTGAAACAAAAGAAGTCAGCCGTATTGCCGCAGAAAAGGGCAAACATATTCTCCGTCAGGCAATCAGAGAGGCTGAACACGGCCAGATCAAGGCTGAATTTGAAAACAAGAAGCAGGAAATTGTTACCGCTAAGGTAACAAAGATTGAACCCGATACTCTTGATGCATTCGTAGAAATCGGTAAAATCAGCGAAAGACTTCTCAGAAGCGAACAGCTTCCCACAGATAACTTCTCGGTCGGCGATATCATCAAAGTTTATATTGCCGAAATCAGAGAGGCAACAAAAGGCCCCAGAGCAACAATTTCAAGAACTCATCCCGGCCTTGTTCGCCGCCTTCTTGAAAGCGAAGTTCCTGAAATTTTCGACGGAACAGTTGAAATCAAGTCCGTATCCCGTGAAGCAGGCTCAAGAAGCAAGATTGCGGTTTACAGCGCAGATGAAAATATCGATCCCGTAGGCGCTTGCATCGGCCAGAGAGGTATCCGTATCAACAAGATTGTTGACCTTCTCGGCGGTGAAAAGCTTGATGTTGTTCGTTACAGCGAGAATCCCGCAGAATATGTTGCGGCTGCTCTTGCTCCCGCAGATGTTATTTCGGTAACAGTTGAAAGCGAAGAGGAGCATTCATGCAAGGTTGTTGTTCCCAACAGCCAGCTTTCACTTGCAATCGGCAACAAGGGTCAGAACGCACGCCTTGCAGCAAAACTCACAGGCTGGAAAATCGATATCAACCCCGAAACAGAAGAGCCCGTTATCAATTTTGACGAATAATATACCACTTTAAAGGAGCCTAACTATGCAGACCCGTCGAACACCAATGAGAAAATGCACAGGTTGCAATGAAATGAAGCCGAAAAAAGAGCTTGTAAGGGTTGTTAAAAGCCCCGAAGGCGAAATATCGCTTGACCTTACGGGCAAGAAACCCGGCAGAGGCGCATATGTGTGCAGGGATGTTGATTGCCTTGTAAAAGCAAGAAAGGCAAAAAGATTTGAAAAATCCTTCTCATGCGCAATTCCCGACGGAGTTTTCGAGAGAATGGAGGAAGAGCTGAAAAATGAATGATAATCCGAAGCTCCTCTCTCTTCTCGGAATGTGCCGCAGAGCGAACAGACTCAGTTGCGGCCACGATGCGGCGATAGGCTCGGTCAGAAGCAAAAATGCAAAGCTTTGTTTGCTGAGCAGTGATTCATCTCAGCGTCTGAGAAATGAGATTGAGCGTGAAGCAACTTTCGGAGGCAGAAACATCCCCGTTAAGCTGCTGAATTCAACAATAGAAGAAATAGGCAAGGCCACGGGTCTTAAATCCGCCGTGGTAACCGTTAACGATGAAGGCTTTGCAAAATCCATGCTTGGGCTTCTGAACACAACAGAGGAGGTTAATCTATGATTAATAAATACAGAGTACACGAGGTTGCAAAAGATTTTGATATCAAAAGCAACATAGTAGTTGATTTGCTGGCAAAGTATTTTGACGGCCAGAAAAAGCATATGACAGCTCTTGAAGAAGATGAGCTTGATATGATTTTTGAAACTTTCACAAAAGAAAACGAGGTTTCGGATCTCAACGAATATTTCGAATATATGCCCGCTCCCAAGAAGGCAAAAGAAAAGCCCGAAGAGAAGGCAGAAGAAGTTAAGGCTGAGCCCGCTCCCGCACCTGCACCCGAGAAGAAGGAACAGAAGGCAGAGAAGGCTCCCGAGAAGAAGGCTGACAAAAAGCCCGAAAAGAAGCCTGAAAACACCAAGAAGGCAGAGGATAAGAAGCCCGCTCCCGAAAAGAAGGAGCAGAAGAACGATAAAAAGCCCGTTCAGCAGAACAACAAGGCTGATAAGCTTCCTCCCATGCCCAAAAAGCAGCCCAAACCCGAAAACAAAGAGAATGATAACAAGCCCATGCAGTCAAGAACAAAGGGTGAGATGAGAACCATCGATACCCGTGCGGGCAATGTTGACCTTGAAAAATATAACGAGAGATATGAAAATATCGCTCCCGAAAACAAAACAAAACAGCACGAAGGCGCTGTTAAAAAGCAGAAGCTCAAGCAGAAGAGCCAGCAGTACAGAAAACAGGGCGGTATGCGCTCATCAAGAAGAGAAACAGAGGCAGAAAGACTCAAGAGAATCGCTGCTGAAAGAGCAAAGAAGCCTCAGCTTCAGCTCAAGCTTCCCGAAGAAATCACAGTTGGCGAGCTTGCTTCAATGCTCAAAATGACCGCCGCAGAGGTCATCAAAAAACTCTTCACTCTCGGCCAGATGGCAACCGTAAACGAAGTTCTCGATTACGAAACAGCTGCAATTGTTGCCGAAGAACTCGGCGCAAAGGTTGAAAAAGAAGTTGTTGTTACCATTGAAGACAGAATTATCGACGACCATATCGACGATGAGAGCGAGCTTGTTTCAAGAGACCCCGTTGTTGTTGTTATGGGTCACGTTGACCACGGTAAAACATCTCTTCTTGATGCTATCAGAAACACATCGGTCACAACAACCGAGGCCGGCGGTATCACTCAGCATATCGGTGCTTACAGAGTTAACCTTAACGGCTCGGATATAACATTCCTTGACACTCCCGGTCACGCAGCGTTCACATCAATGCGTCTCAGAGGCGCGATGGCAACGGATATTGCAATTCTTGTTGTTGCTGCAGACGACGGCATTATGCCTCAGACAATCGAGGCTATCAACCACGCAAAGGCAGCGGGCGTTCAGATTATTGTTGCTATCAACAAGATGGATAAACCCACCGCAAACCCCGACAGAATTCTTCAGCAGCTCACCGAATATGAGCTTATTCCCGAAGAATGGGGCGGCGATACAATCTGTGTTCCCGTTTCAGCTCTCACAAGACAGGGTATTGATAATCTTCTTGAATCCGTTCTTCTTGTTGCTGAAATGCAGGAGCTTAAAGCTAACCCCAACCGCTCGGCAAAGGGTGTTGTTATTGAAGCAAGGCTTGATAAGGGCAGAGGCCCCGTTTCAACTCTTCTTGTTCAAAACGGTACTCTCAGATCAGGCGATATCATCGTTGCGGGCACATCGGTTGGCCGCGTAAGAGTTATGGTTGACGATAAGGGCAGAAAAGTTAACGAAGCAGGCCCCTCTGTTCCCGTTGAAATTATGGGTCTTGCAGAAGTTCCTCAGGCAGGCGACGGTTTTGACGCAGTTAACGACGAACGCCTTGCAAGAGAGCTTGTTGAGCAGAGAAAGTCAAAGGCTAAAGAAGAGCAGTTCAAGGAATTCCAGAAGGTTACTCTTGATAACCTCTTCGCTTCAATTCAGGAAGGTCAGCTCAAAGACCTCAACATCATCATCAAGGCAGACGTTCAGGGTTCGGCAGAAGCTGTTAAGCAGAGCCTTGTCAAGCTTTCAAACGAAGAAGTCCGCGTTAAGGTTATCCACAGCGGCGTAGGCGCTGTTACCGAAAGCGATGTTATGCTTGCAAATGCTTCAGCTGCAATTATTGTTGGCTTCAATGTAAGACCCGATAACGTTGCGGCAGAAGTTGCAGAGCGTGACGGCGTTGAAATCAGATGCTACAGAGTTATCTACGACTGCATCGAAGAAGTTGAAGCAGCTATCAAGGGTATGCTTGCTCCCAAGTTCAGAGATGTTGATATCGGTAAGGCTGAGGTTCGTCAGGTTGTTAAGATTTCATCAGTCGGCAACATCGCAGGCTGCCACGTTATCAACGGCAAAATCACAAGAAACGCAAAAATCAGAGTTGTTCGTGACGGTATTGTTATTGCAGAAGACGAAATGGCTTCGCTCAAGAGATTCAAGGATGACGTTAAGGAAGTTGCCTCGGGTTATGACTGCGGTATCGGCCTCAACAAATTCAACGATATCAAGGAAGGCGATATTTTTGAAGCCTTCATCACAGAGGAGTACAGAGATTAATGGCAGGATACAGAATTGACAGAGTGTCCGAAGATATAAAAAGAGAGATTGCCTCGATTATGCGTGAGCTCAAAGACCCGAGAATTCAGGGAATGCTCACTGTAGTCAATGTTGAGGTAAGCTCAGATGCATCATTTGCGAAGGTTTATGTCAGCGCAATGGAGGGCATCGAAACTGCAAAGCTTGCGGTAAAAGGTCTCACAAGTGCAACGGGATATATCCGCAGAGAAGTCGGCAAACGGCTTCATCTGCGCAAAACCCCCGAGCTCAAATTCGTTGCCGATGACTCGATTGAAAGAGGCATGGGCATTGCGAAGATGATTGGCGATATCACTTCGGACGATAACAACTGATTATTTATTAAGGAGCGTCGATCATGAGAATTGACCTGCGCGAAACTGCTGAAATTCTTAAGAATTCAGATAATATTTTGCTTTTATGCCATGCTCATCCCGACGGAGATACACTCGGCAGTGCAACCGCTCTTGCCCGTGCGCTTTCGGCAATGGGAAAAAAGATAAAAGTTGATTGCTCAGACCCCATCCCCAAGGATTTTTCATTTATGTTTGAAGGCCTTGAGAGTGCGGAGTTTGAGCCGGAGCTTATTGTTGCGGTTGATGTTGCGGATATCAAGCTTCTCGGCAAGGAATACGAGGGAAAATATCAGGGCAGAATTCAGCTTTGTATTGACCATCACGGTTCAAATATGATGTATGCCGACAAGGTCTGCCTTGAAGCGGATTCGGCATCTGCGGCAGAGATGATTTATCTTCTTCTCAAAGAGCTGAATGCAGAGATAACTCCCGCAATTGCATCCTGCCTTTTTACGGGTGTTTCAACCGATACGGGTTGCTTCCGCTTTTCAAACACAACGGTAAGAACCTTTGAAATTGCGGCAGAGCTTGCAAAGCTCGGAGCAGATACCTATAATATAATTCAGGTTTTCTTTGAAACAAAAACAAAAACCTATGCGGCTCTTGAACGCCTTGCGCTTGACAGCATGAGATTTTATTGCTCAGACCGTTGCGCCATAATGTGCGTAACTCAGGATATGTATAAGAAAAGCGGCTCAAGCGAAAGCGAAACAGACCGCCTTGCAAATCTGCCCCGTCAGATTGAAGGTGTTCTTGTCGGAGTTTCAATGCGTGAACTTAAAGACGGAAGCTTCAAGGCCTCCGTGCGCACTCACGGCGATATCAATGCTTCCGAAATCTGCAAAAGGCTCGGCGGCGGCGGTCACGCAGGCGCTGCAGGCTGCACTCTTTACGGCACAAAGCAGCAGGCAATCAACTCCCTTGTCAAAGAAATTCAGGCGGAGATTGATGCATTTATCATTGATTAAAAAAATCGGGCACTCAAGCGAGATGCCCGTTTTTTGGTGAAGGGATTTTTATGACAGGTATAATTCTTCTCGATAAACCAAAAGATATAACATCTTTCGGTGCGGTTGCAAGGGTGCGCAGAATCTGCGGCGAGAAAAAATGCGGCCACACGGGCACTCTTGACCCTATGGCAACGGGAGTTTTAACGATAATGCTCGGCGGCTCAACCCGTTTCTGTGAGCTTTTACCGAGCCACGATAAGGCATATATAGCCGCATTCCGACTCGGCACGGTGACGGATACTCTCGATATAACGGGCAAGGTGATCGAAACAAGAGAGGTCAATGTTACCGCAGAGCAGGTTAGGGAGAAAATCAAGGATTTCATCGGCGATATCAGCCAGCTTCCGCCGATGTATTCTGCGGTTTCTGTTAACGGACAAAGGCTTTATGACCTTGCAAGGCAAGGGATTGAGGTTGAGCGCAAGGCAAGGGAAGTTACCGTTTTTTCAATAGAAATGCTCAGCGAAAATGAACAGACGGGCGAATATGAAATTGCCGTTGAGTGTTCATCGGGCACATATATCCGCACTCTTATTGCAGACCTCGGCGAAGCTCTCGGATGCGGAGCGGTTATGACGGATTTGCGCCGCACAAAGGCAAACGGTTTTGATATTTCTCAGGCGATAACGCTTGAAGAGCTTGCTGAAAAGGCAGAAAAAGGCGAACTTGACAGCGTGCTTATTCCTGTTGACAAAGCTCTGGAGGATTATCCCGTTATCACGGTAACAGAAGCTCAGGCAAAACGCTTCCGCAACGGCGGCGAGCTCGATTTGCAAAGGCTTAAATGCCCTAAAATGCTTGGTGTTTACAGAATATATGACCCCGAAAACAACTTTATCGGATTAGGCGAAATAAATCACGGCGACAGCCTGATTATCAAAAGAGTTTTTGTGGGATAAAAAATCAAGGCAGTTCATTGCGAACTGCCTTTTATTTTTTATCTTATGCCGTAGTTTTCAATGATATAATCCATATCCTTGTCGCCTCTGCCTGAGAGGTTGATGAGGATTGAACCGTGGTCCATTCTCTGTGCAAGCTTCATGCCGTAAGCAACTGCGTGTGAGCTTTCAATAGCGGGGATGATGCCTTCAAGGCGTGAGAGCTTATAGAATGCATCGATTGTTTCTTCGTCATCGATAACATCATATTTAACTCTGCCGATTTCCTGAAGGAATGCGTGTTCGGGGCCTGATGAGGGGTAGTCGAGACCGCTTGCAACCGAGTAAACGGGTGCGGGTTCGCCGTTTTCATCCTTGAGCATAATGCTGTTGAAGCCGTGCATGATGCCTTCTGTGCCGTATTTAAGGCTTGCGGCGTGGTCGCCGAGCTTGGGTCCTCTGCCGAGAGGTTCGATGCCATAGATATCAACGGGGTCGTTGAGGAAACCTGCAAAAAGACCTGCTGCGTTTGAACCGCCGCCTACGCAGGCAACGATTGCATTGGGAAGATGGCCTGTCATTTCAATGAACTGGTCTTTTGCTTCAATGCCGACAACGCTCTGGAAATCGCGCACCATCATCGGGAAGGGGTGAGGGCCGAGAACTGAGCCGATGCAGTAGATTGAATCCTTGTATTCCTTGCTGTATGCGTCAAACGCCGCATCAACAGCTTCTTTAAGAGTCTGAAGTCCGTGGGTTACTTCAACAACGTTTGCGCCGAGAATCTTCATTCTTGCAACATTGGGAGCCTGCTTTTTGATATCAACCGAACCCATATAGATATCGCATTCAAGGCCGAAGTATGCCGCTGCGGTTGCAAGAGCAACGCCGTGCTGACCTGCGCCTGTTTCTGCGATAACCTTCTTTTTGCCCATATATTTAGCAAGAAGAGCTTCACCCATGCAGTGGTTGAGCTTGTGTGCGCCCGAATGGTTGAGGTCTTCACGCTTTGCATAAAGCTGAACCTTGCCGCCGAGAGAATCTGAAAGCCTTTCAAGATGGGTAACGGGAGTGGGTCTGCCCTGGAATTCCTTGCGGATTCTGCGAAGCTCTGCAATGAATTTTCTTGACTGGCAGATTGAATAATATGCTTCTGTTATTTCAGCCATAGCAGCCTTGAGTTTATCGTCGATATAAACTCCGCCGTATTTGCCGAAATAACCGTTTTTATCGGGATAATTGTTAAAATAGGTATCAAAATCAACATTGTTAAGTTTCATTTTGCATTCCTCCAAAAATAAAAATAAAAAATCCCTGACAGACTTGCAGTCTGTCAAGGACGAATAATCAGATTCGCGGTGCCACCTTGATTCGCATAAATGCGCACTTTTCAGGATACTTACATATCCCCGGCAACTAACGTATGCCATCACGTTGCAGAATACTTTGCGATAAATCGCATTTGACTGCACCCTCAGCGGCCCATTTGACGAATTGTTTCTTACCTGACTCTCAGCAACGCAGGCTCTCTGTGAAGGCATCGACGCCTTTATTTCCGCTTCAACGGTTTATGATATTAATTTTTCTGTATTATATCACCGTTAAATAATAATGTCAAGCGGGAAATCAAGGCTCGCTGATGAATTTCATCGGATTCTGTCTTTCAAAGCCACCGTCACCTGATTCGGTTCTTACTTCGAAATGAAGATGGGGGGCGGTTGTGTTGCCCGTGTCGCCCACAAGGCCGATAATCTGACCCTGCTTTACGGTATCGCCTTCGGAAACCCTTATTTCGTTTGCGTGAGCATAGAGTGTCTGAACTCCGTTGCCGTGGTCGATGATGCAGTGGTTGCCGAAGCCTGTGTTCCACTGACCGTCGTTATATGCTGCCACAACCACGCCGTCTTTTGCGGCATAGATGTGTGTGTTTTCGGTTATGTTGTCGCCGCTTTCGCCATAGAGAGCGATGTCAACGCCGCCGTGATATGAACCGCTTGAATAATAAGGATATCCAGCTGTTACGATTGCATCGGAAACTGCAGGCCATATATATCCGTCAGACTTCTTTACCTTAACGGTCTGAGGCTCATTTTTTGCTTTGGTTGTTTCAACTTTTTTGGTTGTTGTCTCAGCTTTTTTTGTTGTTGTTTCAACTTTTTTCGTTGTTGTTTCAGCTTTGGTTGTTGTTGTTGTTACAACTTTTTTCGTTGTTGTTTCAACCTTTTTGGTTGTTTCTTTAACGGTTGTTTCAGCCTCTGTTGTTTCTTCAGCTGTTGTTGTATCTGTTGCTGCCGTTGTTTCTTCGACTGCGATTGAAGTTGTTGTTATTGATGCCGTTGCGGTTGCTGTCAAAGAGGTCTGTTCGATGAGATATGCCGCCTGAGCATTGCTCTGAGACGGTTTTCCTGCGCCGATACAGCCCATTATGCCCATTACAATAGAAAGCGCAAGGGGTATAATTCTGTTCATTTGAGTACCTTCCTTTTACGAAATCCCGAAAATTTTACCATAAAAGCAATTTAATTTCAATGTCAAAAGTTAATATGAAAATTAAGAAAAATTTAATTTTTTTAACCAATATGTAAAGAAAAACACCGGTTTTAATGCCAAAAACGAAAAATCGACACTTTTTAAGTTTTTGTTGACAACTGATATATAATTGTATTATATATATTATATAAACAGCAAGGAGGATTTTAAAATGAAAAAGTTTATATCTGTTGTTGCGCTGTTTCTTTCGGCGGTTATGATTTTCGGCGTTGCCGCCTTTGCAGAATCAGGCTATGCGTATAAAAACGAAGATCTTGCCGCTTTTGCGCCCCGTTGGGAGAGCATTCAGGCAGACGAGAGCGTTATATCGCTCACCCCGGGAAGCAAGGCAGGCGAAATCCGTTTTGCGTGGCTTTCTGCAAGCGAAGATAAAGATACGGCTTTCAGAATTTCCGAAAACGCAGATATGAGCGGATATAAAGAAATCGAAGTTGAAACAACCGATGCGATTTCGGATTTCAACTCAAACAAAGTCAGCGTTACGGGGCTTGAAGAAGGCAAAACATATTTTTATTCATACACTGAAAACGGAGTCTGGAGCAAACCCGAAGCCGTTGAAATTCAGCCCGATGACGAATTCACGGCGCTTTATGTTTCCGATGCGCAGATTGGCCGCTCAGGCGATGAAACTCTTGAAGAGGTGCTTATCCGTGACACCTGCGGCTGGAATTATACAGTTGATAAAATGCTCACCCGTTATCCCGATGCAGCTTTTGCAATTTCGGGCGGCGACCAGTTTCAGTCTGCCGACAGCATAACTCAGATGAAGGCTTATCTTTCGCCCGAAGAGCTTCGCTCATTGCCCGTTGCAAACACCATCGGCAACCACGATAAGGGTGAAACTCTTTACGGCGACATTTTCAACAATCCCAATGAAGTGAGAGAGCTTTTGGCGGATGAAGCGGGCACTGGCTATTATTACAGCTACGGCGATGCGCTTTTTATCACCGTTAACTCAAACAACAATTTTCTTTTTGATACCGCGAAGGTTTTGCGTCAGGCGGTGAAGGCTTATCCCGATGCAAAATGGAGAATTGTCACAATGCATCATAACCCCTATTCGGCATCGCTTGCAGACGGTGAATACAGCGAAGAAAGAGTTCTTTTCTCGGCGCTTTACGATTGCTACGATATTGACCTTGTGCTCAGCGGACACGATCATCTTTATTCGCGCACGGATGCGATGTACGGCGGCAAAAAGGCAGACGGCGAGGGCACTGTTTATCTTCAGGCCTCATCGGCATCGGGCAGCAACTATGACCCGCTCCCCGAAGAAACGGCATCGTTTATTGTTTCGGCATTTGATGTGAGAGTGCCAACCTTCACAGCGCTGAGCTTCACTGATGACACGCTTACAGCAACAACCTATCGCACGGATACGGATGAAGTTATTGATTCATTCGGAATTGCAGATAACACAAACGATTCATCAGCAAACCTTTTCACAATGGTTATTTCAATTTTCAGAACACTTTTTTCGATGATATAAGCAAAAAACGGACTGTCAACCGACAGTCCGTTAATTTTATTTCTGCACTCCGTATGCATCAACAAGGGCGGCGTATTCCGCTTCGGTTATTGCAACAACAGAGCCGTGGCGGGGTTTGAGATGGTTCATTGAATAGGTTGATCTCTGCACCTGTCTGAATTTCTTGAAATCCCTTGTCATCTGAGCAAAGAAAGTGCCTTCGCTGTATTCATCCATAATCATCATATATGCATCGGTGCCCGTGATGCGATACATTGAGCTGCCCTCAACGCCAAACCAGTTGAGCGAGCAGATTGTGTAATCAGTGTTATAGGGTCCCGTAAGATTTTTCGATTTGACATAAGCGATTTTCTGAGTTAAATCCTCTTTGAAATAAAGGTAGTAATAACCGTCTTTTTCGTTGTAGATTATATCGCCGTCAATGCACTGAATGTTTCTTGTTCCGCCGTTTTCATCAGGCTCGTTCCATCTGCCGTAGAGCACCTTGGGTTCAGTTTCGAATGTTTTGAAATCCTTTGTGTATGCATAATAGTGACCTGCGGTGTCGTTTTCCAAAGTTGAGTTTGCCCAATAAACCATATACATACCAACAGATTCATCCCATATCGCCTGAGGTGCCCACGCTCTTGTTGTTGTTTCAAAGCCCTTGAACTGGCGGATGTCAATAACCGTTTCGTCAATCCAATTCACAAGGTCATAGGATTTCCAGGTTATGAGTGCGTGGTTTGAAGTCCAGCCCTCAAGCGCATTCATATCGGTTGCGATTATGTAGTAGCAATCTTTGCCGTTTTCGTCAACAGCCTTGAGAATATACGGGTCGCGCACACAGCCCGTGCCGAGAGTCTGCTTAATAACGGTTTCGTTGTTGTTGAGCGCCTTGAAGTTATATCCGTCTGTGCTGACAGCAAAATGAAGGGTCTGCTCATTAACCTCGTTGCCCACGAAATAGCAGAAAAGATAAGCGCCTTCGGTGCTCACCGCAGGGTAAGCGTAGTTGTTGAAAATATAGTTGAAAAGATAATAGGGAATCATAAAAAATGCTGTGAGGAGTCTTATAAAAGCTGTGAATGTCATAATGTTTCTCCTTTCATTATTCCGCTTGCTTTTTTCAGCGCTTCGGCTGAGAATGAGGGGATTCTGCCGAGATGGTCGGGGCCGATATTGAGCAGATAGTTTACTCCGAGGGAATTGAGCCTTTTTCTTCTTTCTGCAATTTCTTCGGGAGTTACCCAATTTTGGTCATAATATTTATAACCCCACGAGCTGTTGAGAGTGCCCGCGGTTTCATAAAGGCCGTAGGGCGAATATTTGAAGCCGTCAAGGCGGTTGAGATCGCCGCTTTCATCAGGCACAAACTCGCTCGGATATTCGTTATCGCCGAGTGAAACATAGTCGTAAGCGCCGTTGCCTATGCGTGAATTGATGAGGCAATCGGGCTGATATTCTTTAACAAGGGAGTTGAGTTCAAGGCTCTGCTCTTTTGTTATTGTGTGGGGCACATCAAACCAGATAAGGCATAAATCGCCGTAGCCCGTGAGTATTTCTTTAACCTGCGGCTTGATTTTTTCTTCAAAACAGATTGAAAAATCTTTTTTGCTTCTGTCGGGGAAATCCCAGTTGTTATCCCACGAAGAGCCTGAACAGCCTGTCAGGTTTGTGTAGCCGCCGCCGTGAGGATGCTTCCAGTCAAGCTCCTGCGAATAATAGAGACCGAATTTCAGCCCGTATTTATAGCAGGCTTCGGCAAGCTCTGCGGTAACATCTCTGCCAAACGGCGTTGCATCAACAATGTTGAAAGGGTCTGCCTTTGATTTGAACATCGCAAAGCCGTCGTGATGCTTTGAGGTGAAAACAAAATATTTCATTCCGCAGTCGCGGGCAAGTTTTATCCATTCATCAGCATCAAAGCAAATCGGGTTGAATGTTTTTGCAAGGAGTGCGTATTCATCGTTTGGGATGGCAAGCCAGCTCTGAATCCATTCGGCGTAGTCGCGCACTCTTCTGCCCTTATATTCTCCGCCCAAAACGGAATACAGCCCCCAATGAGCCATCATGCCGTATTGAGCGTTTTTGAACCACTCTCTGTTATTCATAATATTTCTCCGTTCGGATTTATTTGTATATTATATATTAAATTTTCAAAATCATCAACCATAAATTGAACTTAATAAAATAATATGTTATAATAAACCATATTTTTTCAGAGGTAAACGAAATGAACGAGCTTTGCGGAATTTTTGAGGGAATAAAAGACGGCGATACCGTTATTCTTGAAAAAAATAAAATTTATGATATCCGACAGGATGATTCGTTTGAACTGACGGGATATTATTGCTCAAACACCGCCAAACCGCACGAAAACCCGAACGGTCTGAGATATACGGCGATGTTTCTTAAGAATAAGAAAAATATTGTTATTGACGGAAACGGCGCAACGGTGCTTGTTCACGGCAAAATGACTCCGTTTATTTTTGACGGATGCGAAAACATAGCCGTAAAAAACCTGACAGTTGATTATGCCTGCCCCACAATGGCTGAATTCAGCGTTGTTTCAAACCGCAACGGTGTTTGTGAGATAAAAATTAACAAAGAATGCCTTTTCTGCGTTGAAGGAAACGAGATTATATGGCACGGTGAAAACGGAAAAGACGGCAAACCGTATTGGACAGACAGCCATATCGGCAATCGCAGGCATTTCAAAGTTTATGACCCTGAAACAGAGGTTTTTCGTGATTTCAGGCGCGATGATTTCTGTTTTGATAAGATTGAGCGCATTGATGAATCAACCCTGAGGGTATATTTTGAAAAAAGAGAAGTGTATCTGCCCGCGGGCAGCGTTGTGCAAACAAGAAATATCGTGCGTGACCAGACAGGCAGCCTGTTCAACAGATGCAGAAATCTTGTTTTTGATAATCTGCGCGTAAAATTTATGCACGGGCTCGGAATGGTTTCGCAATTCTGCGAAAATGTGACCTATAAAAATTGCGATTTCACTCCCGCTGAGGGAAGGACGGCTGCAAGCACGGCAGATTTCTTTCAGTTTTCGGGGTGTAGAGGCAAGCTTACGGTTGAAAACTGCAGGGCGGGCGGTGCGCACGATGATTATATAAATGTTCACGGCACTCATCTGAGAATAGTTGAAAAAAATTCCGAAAACAGTATGACCGTTCGTTTTATGCACGCTGAAAGCTGGGGCTTTCAGGCTTTTGAAGAGGGCGATGAGCTTGAATTCATCAGGTGGGATACGCTCATTCCATATGCAAAAACAAAGGTTGTTTCTTATGAAAGGCTTAATGATACCGATATAAAACTTATCCTTGACAGAGAGTTGCCCGAAACCGAAATCGGAAAAGATGTTGTTGAAAACGCAACTTGGACTCCCGATTTATATGTCAGAAACTGCGATTTCGGTTTAACCTGCGGAAGAGGGATTCTCTGCACAACAAGGGGCGAGGTTATTATTGAAAACAATAATTTCAACAAACTCTGGGGCCCTGCGCTTTTGCTTGAGGATGACTGCAATTTCTGGTTTGAATCGGGATATACAAAAGAAATTGTTTTCAGAAATAACCGTGTAACGCGTTGCGAATATGCTGATATGTGGGAGAAATCGCCCGTAATCCGCTACACACCAAAGGTTATGGATGAGAATTCACGGGAATTTGTTCACGGAAAGCTTGTGCTGACGGGCAACACCTTTGAAAAATCAAGCGAAGGCACGCATTATATCTGGCTTGAATATCTTCGGGAAGCCGAGATTTCAGGCAACACCTTTGATGCGCCGTATGAAGTGGTAAAAAAATGCGTTGGCAATGTTGTTGAGAAAAACAACATTTGTTGACACAGCGCAAAACAGAATATATAATCTAACTGTAATAAATATAAAGGGGAAAAATAATGGAACAGTTTTCAAAGCGTTTTAAAATTGAATGTTCACCCGTTGCGGATAAAAGTCAGGTGTATGTTAACGGCAACACAAGGCTGACTGTTATAACGCCCTGTATGCTCAGAGTTGAAAATCAGGCAGAGGGCAAATTCTGCGACGAACCCACTCAGAGCGTCTGGTTCAGAGATTTCTGCAAAACCGATTTTGAGGTTAAAGAAAACAAAGGCGTTGTTGAAATCAAAACTTCAAAGGTAACTTTTGTTTATTCTCTCAAGGCTAAAAAGATGCTCCGCATTCTGCTTGCAGACGGCAGAAAGGCAACAAACTTCAAGGCGGGCAACCTTAAGGGCACTTGCAGAACTCTTGATATCACTGCGGGAATAATAACTCTCAGCGACGGCGTTTGTTCAAGAGGCGGCGTTGCCGTGCTTGATGACGGCAAAACCCTTGCGATAAAGCCTGACGGTTCGATTCTTCCTCGCGATAACAGCGAAAAAGACGAATATTATTTTGCCTACGGCAATGATTATATCGGCGCAACAACAGATCTTTATAAACTTACGGGCAAAGTTCCTCTTATTCCGAGATATGCGCTCTCAAACTGGTGGAGCAGATATAAGGCATATTCTCAGCAGGAATATCTTGACCTTATGGATAAATTCAAAGCTCAGGAAATCCCCATCACCGTTGCAACGGTTGATATGGATTGGCATTGGGTTGATATCAAATCAAAGTTCGGCAAGGATGCCCATAAAGTTTCAAAGCATCTTAACTTTATGGAGTATGTTTATGATGTCTGGTCAGTCGGCTGGACGGGCTACAGTTTCAACACCGACCTTTTCCCCGACCCCGAAGGCTTCATAAAGAAGCTCAAGGATGATAAATATCACGTTACCTTCAACATTCATCCTTCAATGGGTGTTCGTTGGTTTGAAGATCAGTATAAAGAGATGTGCGAAGCAATGGGTCAGAATCCCGATGAGAAAAAGCCTGTTGCATTCGATATAACCGATAAGAAATTTACCGAAAAATATTTTGATATTCTTCATCATCCGTTTGAGAAAATGGGCGTTGACTTCTGGTGGATTGACTGGCAGCAGGGCAAAAACACCGCAGTCAAGGGGCTTGACCCTCTCTGGGCACTCAACCATTATCATTTCCTTGATAATGCCAAGGATAACCACAGACCGCTCATTCTTTCAAGATTCTGCGGGGCGGGCAGCCAGAGATATCCTCTCGGCTTCAGCGGCGACACAACGCAGACCTGGAAGAGCCTTGATTTTCAGCCCGGTTTCACCGCAACCGCATCAAACATCGCTTATCCCTGGTGGAGCCACGATATCGGCGGCCACTGCATGGGTAAAAAGGATGATGAGCTCTATCTTCGCTGGGTTCAGCTTGGAATTTTCAGCCCCGTTAACCGCCTTCATTCAACAAACAACGAGTTTGCGGGCAAAGAGCCCTGGAATTTCAGCGGCCCTGTTGAGCGCATAGCAAGAGAGGCTCTTCGCCTTCGCCACAAGCTTCTGCCCTATATTTATACGATGAATTATCGCACCCATACCGAGTGCAGAGCAATCTGTGAGCCGATGTATTATGCATATCCCGAAGATGAAAACGCTTATAAATGCAAGAACGAATTCTTCTTTGGAACAGAGCTTATCGTTGCTCCCGTAACAGAGCATACTTCGCTTAAAACAAACCTTGCGGGCGTTGATGTCTGGATTCCCGAGGGCAGATATACCGATATTTTCACAGGCAGAATTTACAGCGGCAACAAATTCGTGAAGATGTTCAGAGATATTGAAACAATCCCCGTTCTTGCAAAAGAGGGCGCAATAATCCCGATGAGCGCAAATGACAGAACGAACGATTGCTCGAATCCCGCAGAGCTTGAACTTTGGGTTTACAGAGGCAACAACACCTTCACTCTCTATGAAGATGACGGCGAAACTCTTTCATATCAGAACGGCGAATATCTTAAAACAGCATTTACCGTTGCCGAAAAGGGCGATAAGGTCACCTTCTCAATCGCAAAGGCAGAGGGCGATGCATCCGTTGCCCCCGCAACAAGAACATATAACATAAAATTCAAGGATATCGTCAGCGCTGATGTAACTGTTACCGTAAACGGCGAAAAGGTTGATGCAATTGTTTCGGCAGACGGCGCTCTTGAAGCAACCTTCGCTGCAAAAGCTGATGCAACGGTTGAAATTTCTCTTGAAAACTGCAGATATCTTGAAAATGCGGATGAAAAGCAGATGCTCACCAATGTTATCTCAAAATTCCAAATGTCAACTGACAGAAAGGGTATGATTTACAACGCCTTCATCAAGGGCAAAAAATCAGTTCCCAATGTTGCAAAGGATTTCAGAGGGCCTATCGAAGAAATTCTTGATCTCCACAGATAAAAATATAGGGCTTGCGTTCTGCAAGCCGGATATTTTTTATGTATTTTCAGTTGACTGCTGCTGAATTTTATATATTTTTCTTGCCTCAAAGAAGGCGAAGATAATGCAGATAAACGAATAAACCGAGAAAATAAGGTGGGTTGCAATCTCGGGGTTATCGCCAACCATCTGAACATAAAGCGCAATGCCGATTATTCCGTTTATGAGCATCAGGAAGGGATATTCGACAAATGCAAACATTGTCAGGAAATAGATGATGATTCCGAGAAGGGTTGAAACGCTGTCGAGAAAAACATATTCAGAGCCGAGCAAAGGCAGAACAAACCACATAACCGCGAGCACTGCAAGCGAGCCGACGGCAAGAATAATTCGTTGCTTTGTACTCATCTTTTTCATAACTGTTGAATTTTCCCATTTGTTTTTATTCCAGCGTATGAATGTTAAAAGCTGAATGGGGCATGAGAAAAATAACGCCGAAAATGCTGAACCGTAAATTTTGAAAACAAAATATACTACGGCATAAAAGATTGAGTTGACGCTTCCGATAAGGCTTGCATACCGATTGACACGGGATTGAAGCATTCCGATTATCAGCGAAACATAAAGCGGCATTATCTGCAGAAAATTCTGCTTGTTGTGAATGGCGGTGACGGTAATGAGAATTCCCGTCAGCACCATAAGAATTGTGATAAATATGTTTTTCTTTGACATCTGAGTATTCCTTTTATTTTATTTCGTCAAGATTTGCGCCTTTTGTTTCTTTAACTTTAAGGGTGAAGATGATGGCGGCAACCGTGACTGAGGGGATTGCAATTGCAAGGCAAGCCCACCAGATGGGGATGAGAGCGATGCCGATTGTTGCGCTGAGGAAGCCGACAACAAGGCCGATGATAACAAGCAGACCTTCTGCGCCGACAACGGATGCACGGATATCCGTGGGCACCTTTTCTGTCATCATAACATTCATATAGTCTCTGCCAATCCAGTATGAACCCTGATAAAGGCCCGCAAATGAGCCGATAAGATAAGGATTCCAGCCGCAGAGAATGCCCGCAACGAAAAGAATATAGCCGATAACACAGGTTGACGAGAAGAGGGTTACCGTTGTTTTTCTGCCCGCCTTGTCGGCAAGGAAGCCCGAAAGGAAGGTTATTGACGCATAGATAACGGGCACCATAAACAGAGCTTTTGTTGTTTCGGCTGTGCTCATTCCCGCCTGATTCATTGCAGATTCAAAATAAAGAGCGATTGCGGGCATTGCGGCATCGAAAATGATATGAGAAATGATAAGCATTTTCGTGTCTTTGTTTGCGAAAATATATTTTACTCCGTTGAAAACGCCCGATTGATTTCGCTGAGCCTCTTTTTGCTGCTTTTTGAGCGCTCTTTCACGCTGCCTTTCTTCATAGGGACGTGAGAGATATTCAATTTTTTCGCCGATGAAAACCTTTGTATCTTTCGCAAAAAGCGCAACAAGAGCAACCGCCGCAAAACCGATAAGAGCGGGAACAAGGAAGATTTCGCGCCATTTTGTTGCGTCGTTGCCCATAAGGAAGTTGCGAAGAGCGGGGATGAGAATAACCCCGAGAATGCCGAAGCTTTTGAGAAAGCTGTAGATTTTTGCGCGGTGTTTATCGGGCGCTTCTTCGAGAATATAGATAATCTGAATATCGTGCCCCATAAAGAAGCTGATGATTGCAAAACCGACAAGGAACATTATATAGCTCGATGAAAGGTGAATAACAAGCAGACCCGCCGCCATGCCGAGAGTTGAAATGGCGAACAGCGGTTTTCTGCCCCATTTATCGGCAAGGGCTTTATAAAACGGTGTAACAAGACCGAGCACATATGTGAAAACGCTTATTCCCGAATGGAAGGCAAGCCCGTCGCTGTATTCGTAATATTTACCCATAAACGGGTTGTTGACGAAGAATTCCGTAACAAATGAGGATTGCACGGTGACCGTCAGGTTGCTTGTTACTTCGTCAAGAATGTTGACAATTGCAATAAGAATAAGAAGAACAAGAAAATATCTGCTTCCCGATGAGCGGGTCTGCATTTTCTTGAGCCGATTAAGCTCACGGCTTTCGCTTTTTTGAATTTTTTCTGCAGTTTTCATAGGATTTCCTCTGTGTTGTGATTGATAATGAAATAATACCAAATTATGACTGTATTTGCAATATATTATTTCACTCTACCAAGCGTAGGTTGTAAGTTTTTGATTTGTGATTTATAATGATATGCAAAGGAGAATTGCTATGGATAATTATATAACGGGAGCAACAGTTAAACGGTTGCGTGAAGAAAAAGGCATAACACAAACTCAGCTGGCAGAGCAGATAGGTGTAAGCGGCAAAGCTGTTTCAAAATGGGAAACAGCAAAGGGGCTTCCTGATATAACCCTTATCGAGCCTCTCGCAAAAGCTCTCGGCGTTTCTGTTATGGAGCTTATGTCGGGCGACACGGTTATAAATAAAAATATTTCATCAAATATTCTGCGCTCAAAGTTTTATGTTTGCCCCGTATGCGGAAATATCATACGCACAAGCGGCGATGCTGTTATAAGTTGCTGCGGAATAACGCTGCCGCCGCTTGAAGCGGAAGATGCTGATGAAGCTCACTCGATAACACTTGAGAAAGTTGAGGATGAGCATTTCATAACGGTCAGCCACGAAATGACAAAAACGCACTTTATCTCGTTTGTTGCTTATCTCACATCAGACAGGGTTCAGTTTGTTAAGCTTTATCCCGAAGGCAATGCCGAAACCCGCCTTCAGCTCAGGGGCAGAGGATATATTTATATTTATTGCAACAAGCACGGGCTGATGAAAAAGAAAATATAGTTAAAAAAGCCGCCTGAATGCAAATCGGACGGATTGATGCGATATGCTTTTCAGAAATATGGAAACGGTGCCCATCAATAATTTTATTGCAGATAACAAACTTTCTTCGACCAAAAACAGCAGACTGCTCTTTGAATCGGATGAGTTTGCAAATGTAACATACAGATAAAAATAACCCCCTGCCGTTTTCGGGCAGGGGTTATTTTTATCCTATAACGAAGCATTCGTTGGGTGATGCTTCTGAGCGGATGTTATCACAGGTTTTGCAGCCGTGGTTTCCAAAGGCTCTGTCTGTGCGATTTCGCTCAATGAAACACCGGAATAACTGACAGCGTTTTTTTCGGTAATCCATCTCTCAGGTTATTTCGCAATATTTGCCGATATTAAACGCCAGTTGCGGAAAAGTCTGTTTTTTGCCGCAAACGGTAATGTTATCGAGCTCAACCTGAACGGTGTTTGTGTTGCTGCCCGTGCCTGCTATTTTGGGCTGCATACAGGAAGTGTATGAAATGTTTCTGAAAACAACGTTTTTAATTTCAAAATTTTCTGCTTCTTCGTCATAAATCTTAACAAGAATGGGTCTGCCCTCATCGCGGAAAATTTCAATGTTTTCAAAAAGCACTCCGTCAATGCTTCCGACGCATTCCTCGGCAACAACAACGAGTGAGCCTATTCTGTCGTTATCCCATATGCCGTCGCGGTAAACCACCGCACAGTCACGGAAGATAACATCAGAAATCTTTTTGTTAACTTCGCCCGTTATGCCGAAGCATCTTGCATAGCCGCCCCATGCGATGCAGTTTGAAAAAGTTATATTTTTGCTGTCCATTCTGCCGCCAAGCGCTTTAACCTCAAAGGTGTCATCTGCGACTCTTGCAAAACAGTTGTTGACGGTCACATTATGGCTGTTGCAGATTGCGAAGCCATCACAGTTTCCGCGATTGCCGATGATATCCACCTGCTCAATATCAACATCGGTGCAACAATAAGAAATGAAAGACCATTCGGGCGAATTGATGATTTTGATATCGCTGACATTTATGTTGTTACAGTTTGTGAAAACAACACCCCGTCGCTCGCGTCTGTCAAGACGGGTCATATCGATTACGCCACGCCCCGTAAGGGTGATGTTGTTGCAGTTATAGAAATTAAGGAAGGGATATCTTGTAAGACCGATGGCGTTATCGCCGGGTGCGCTCGGTTCAAGGTATTTGTTTTCATCCTCGGCGCAGTCAATATCGTAAAGATGGTTTGCGATAACATAAGCGCCTTCGCGCAGATAGATTACAAGGTTATTTTCACCAACGAAATTAACATAGTCATACTGATAGACACCTTTTTCAAGCACTATCACCTTATCTTTTCCGTAGGTTTCGATATACTCTGCAATTTCAGCATCTTCATCTACCTTTTCGCGAACAAAAAGCGTGTAGCCGTAATACTGATTTGCGCCGTTGAAAAGGAAAGTGTAAACACCCGTTTTGTTAATTGAGGCGGTTACTTTGTTGTTTGAGCAGAGAGCTTTGACGCCGTGGGATTCGGGAAGAACAATTGCGTTTTTAAGCGTCACATCAGCGCCTGTAAGCTCAATGTTGAACGAAAAATCTTCGCTCGGATCAACATAGATTTCAGAAAAAGAATGAAGCGTTCCCGTATCATCCGCTCGGATAAACACCACGGATGCATACACGGGAATTTCCGAACCGCTTACTTTTGCCGTGTAATAAGGCGAAACGGTGATGCCGTTTATATCGTCGTATCCGCCCGACTGAACATATTCGGGAAGTTCAGCTGAAGCACGGCCCACGAGCTCACGCTCGGTAAGCCCCGCTTCTTCAAGGGTAACGATTGCCTCCTCGGGATATTCAAGAAACGAAAAATCAAAGTTTTCGCTCTCGGGATAAATTGTTGCAGGGAAAATCAGGTTTGAACAAAAAACCGAAACA
>JAZLBI010000021.1:0-22043 GCA_045613625.1 Acutalibacteraceae bacterium
TGCCTGCCTTCGCAAAGATGCTTTTTGATATATCCGTAAGCACGCTCTCTGATTTCACCGTTGATAAGGAATGTTTCTGTTTTTTGCCTTCCTTTGGGCATTTCATCAAGGATGCTCAGGTCAAGGTCGCCGTAAATAATAAGCGCGAGTGTGCGGGGGATTGGTGTTGCAGACATAACCAGTGTGTGCGGATTGCATCCCTTGGAGCTGAGAGAGCCTCTTTGGTTAACGCCGAAACGGTGCTGTTCATCAGTTACGGCAAGTGCAAGATTTCTGAACTCAACATCTTTCTGAATGAGAGCGTGCGTGCCGATAACAAGAGATATTTCTCCGCTTTTAAGGGCAGATTTTATTTCTTTCTTTTTTGCTGCGGGGGTTGAGCCTGTGAGCAGACCTATTGATATGTCTGTTGCTTCAAAAATTTTTGCAAGAGTTTTATAATGCTGATTGGCAAGCACTTCCGTGGGTGCCATCAGAGCGGCCTGAAACCCGTTTTTTATGCAGTTGTATATCAGTGCTGCGCTTACTGCTGTTTTGCCCGAGCCGACATCGCCCTGAAGAAGTCTGTTCATAGGAATGTTGCCGCTCATATCTTCTGCCGCCTGAGCTATAGCCCGTTTTTGGGCACCCGTCAGCTCAAATGGAAGAAGAGCAAAGAAATCCGAAGTGTAATTATCCGGCATTGCAAGGGCGTTGGATTTGCGGTTTTTGCTTTTTAAGCGCATAAGACCGAGTTCAAGCAGAAAAAGCTCTTCAAAAATCAGCCTTCTGCGAGCTTCACTGAGCAAATCTTCGCTTTCGGGTGAATGAATGTTGCGCAGAGCCTGTTCGATATTCATAAGGCAGTATCGGTTCCTGATGTTTTCAGGAAGGGGGTCTGCAATTGAATCGCAGACAGATAATGCATTATAAACAAGCTTTTCTATGGCTCTTGAATTAAGACCTGCGGTCTGAGAATAAATCGGTCTCATTTTTTCGATGCCGTCGAATTCTTCGAATTCGGGAGAATTCATTGATTTGTAGTAACCTTTGCCTGTGATTTTACCGAAAAAGAGATATTCTTTTCCCTGTTCAAGCTTTTCGGCGGCATATTTGTTGTTGAAAAATGTTATGTCAACGAGGCTTTCGCCGTCTGTTACTTCTGTTTTATAAAGGGTCATACCCTTGCGTATTCTGTGTTCTCTGCAACGGGTGCCGACAATGCCTCGTATACATACG
The DNA here is from genome assembly GCA_045613625.1 of Acutalibacteraceae bacterium. Lineage (GTDB taxonomy): Bacteria > Bacillota > Clostridia > Oscillospirales > Acutalibacteraceae > CAG-177. The sequence goes on from JAZLBI010000021.1 coordinate 1,219, forward strand.
GTTTCATTCAACGGAGCGTCTTTTATTGCAATTATTTTGCTCCAATCCTCATACATTCTCGGATAAAAGGTCAGCAAGTCCCAAAGGGTGAATATTCCGAGCTTTGAAAGCATTGTTGCTCTTTTTTCACCCACACCCTTGAGATATTTTACACTTGCGTTCAGTTCCATTTAGTTGCTCCGTTTTTAGTCTGTATTTTCATATTATCGATTTTGATGTTGCTCAGTTCGCCTATTTCAAGCCCTTTTTTCAGTGCTTTATCGGGTGAATTTGTGTGAACGTGAACTTTTATTATTCCTGAATGCTCGGCAACTGCGGAACAATCGCCGATGTCTGCAAGAAAGCTTCTGAATGACGGGATATCCGTTCTTTGTGAAGCGCTTATCAGAAATTCAGTGCAGTATATATATGATATTTCGTTGTCTGAATATATTCTTTCTGCAGTTTTGATTGATTCCGAAGGCGCTGAACCGATATTGAGCATACCTTCCATAATATACACAAGACCCTGACCGCCCGCATCAACAAAACCGTGTTTTTTGAGCGCAGGCAAAAGATTTGTTGTTGATTTGAGCGAGGCTTTTGCACCGTTCACTGCTTCGGCAAATGTTTCGCTTGCGTTTTTGCCCTTTGATGCGGCGATGGTTGCTTTTGAGGCAGCTATGCGGATAACCGTCAGAATGGTGCCTTCAGTCGGCTGTTCAACAGCTGAATACCCTTCGTCGCAGCCCGCTTCAAGCCCTTTGGCAAGCGATGAAGCATCGATTGTTTCGAGCCCTTCAACACTTTTTGCAAAGCCCTTGAAAATCAAAGAAAATATAACTCCCGAGTTGCCTCTGGCGCTCCTGAAAAGTTCACCTGCAATTTTATCTGCAAGATCACCCGCACCCATATCGGGCAGATTTCCGATTTTGGTTGCACAACCTGAAAGCGTAAGTGCAAGGTTTGTTCCCGTATCGCCGTCTGGCACGGGGAAAACATTGATTGAATTCACCTGAGCAATATGCTCGGAGATATTTTTTGAGGCGTTCAAAAAAGAGTTTTTAAGTATTTCTGATGTTATCATAATATATCATCCTTTCGCAGATATATTATGGCAGAAATTGCTTTATTTAAAACTCCAGGATTCTATATCATAAAAAACATCGCCGTCACAGCAGTTGAAATCTGCCTGCATTTCGTTTGTGTAGGATGCGGCGGCATTTCTGTAGCAGAGCGGAACAAAAGGCAAATCTTCGTTGAATGTGTTAACAAAGTCCATAAGCTCGCATCCGCCGCTGAGAAGCTGCGAATATCTCGAAACAGAAACGCAGGATGAATCGATTCCGTATCCCTGAGCCCCGCCGAGAAGGGGAGATAAATCCATATTCGGAGTAAGGCGGATTTCGCCGATATACATATCATATGAACCGAGTTCAATTGCTTCGGTATAATATTTCGGTTCATAATTTTTTATTATAACCTTGAAACCGAGCGCTGTGAGATAATCAGAAATGAATTCTGCGGTTTCAAGCTTGAATCCGTTTTCTTTGTTGACAAGTATTGAAACTTCTTTTTGAGTTATATCAATTCCCGACTGAGTTATCAGCTCATTTGCTTTGTTCATATCAACCGATATAACAAGATCTTTTGATGAAAGCTTATACCAATCAGGGTTGAAGGGTGAATATGCCACGCGTGCGTGACCCTGAAAAGCGGTTGTTGATATTTCGTTGCGGTTAACGGCGAGATTAACCGCCTGACGGATGAGCGGATTTGAGAAAATTTCGCTTGAAGAGTTGAAAGCAAGATAAACCAGATTGTTTATGCCCATTTCAACGGTTTTGGCATTTATTCTTGAATATGACCCGCTGCTCAGGTCGTTATAATAAAAACCTGTGTTGCCTATTTCGAGGCTGCTTTCAATTGAACTGCTGTCTCTTACGGGGACAAGCATTATTGTTTTGATTGCGGGATTGAACCCGTTTTTGTTGCCGTTAACAACAAGATAGGTTGTTTCGCCCGAAACCTGAGCGGTGTATCTTCCCGAGCCTGTGGGGAGTTCGCCTTCGGAGCCGTTTTTTACGATGGGGAAGGTCAGGCAAGCGAGCGAATAAGGGTCTGCCGACGAAAGCTTGAATATCAGCATATTTGCAGCCGAAACGGTTACGCTTTCAAAATTTCTGAGCCTTTCTGAATAGAAAGGAGAGGCTTTTGCCTTGTTGAACGAATAAACAACATCATGAACGGTTACGGGTGAGCCGTCTGAAAACACAACGGAATCAAGAGTAACATTTATTGATGAGCCGCTGATTATCGAACTTTTTGCAATAACGGGAACGGGCTCGTAGTTTTTATCAAGTTTATAAAGTCCGTCGTAAATCAGACCGAGAATCTGAATGTTTGCCGACATCGTGCAGGCAAACGGGTCAAGCATATCGGCTTTTGAATAGGCAAGCTTGAGAGAACCTTCGGTTTTATCGTTAAGGTTTGTAACGATTTGCGGGTCATCGGGATTATCGGGTGTTTTTTTGCATCCGCAAAAAGCGGTTAAAATCAACGAAAATGCAATTATCAACGCAACGATTTTTTTCATTTATAATTTCACCTCAAATATCTGCGGATAAATCAAGAATTATTTTGCCCGCCAGTATCATTCCTGCAACGGGGGGCACAAAAGGCAGGCTACCCGGTGTTTGTCTTTTGCCCGAGTTTTCGTCTGTCTGTGCGGGCTTTACGGGTTCTTCCGGCGACCACACAACATTAAGCTTTTTTATGCCTCTTTTTCTTAATTCGGTGCGCATAACTCTGCAAAGAGGGCAACCGCTTGTTTTGAAAATATCCGAAACGGTAAAACGCGAAGGGTCAAATTTGTTGCCCGTGCCCATACAAGAAATCATAGGTATTCCGTATTCCTGAGATTTCACCGCAAGGTCGATTTTTGCGCTGACCGTGTCGATGGCATCAGCTATATAATCATAATTCTGAAGATTGAATTCATTCGAATTTTCGGGCAGATAAAACTTTTCGAGAGCAGTAACTTCGCATTCAGGGTTAATATCAAGAATGCGCGCCTTGACAACTTCAACTTTGGGCATACCGACCGTTGAATGAAGAGCGCAAAGCTGACGGTTGATGTTTGTTACCGAAACGGTATCGTTATCAACTATCGTGAGCTTGCCTATGCCCGCTCTGGCAAGCGCTTCGGCGGTGTATGACCCAACCCCGCCGAGGCCGAAAAGAATAACACTTTTGTCTGCGAGGGTTGTTGTTGAATTTTTGCCGAGTATCATTTCTGTTCTTAAAAACTGCGAATGTTCCACTTTTCTGCACCTCTGTATACTTATACATAATATATAATACAACAAAAAGTCCTCTGTTGTAAACCATATTTTTATTTTTTACGAATATTAATATAAAAACTCCGACAGACATATTGTTTGTCGGAGTTTTATTATGTGTTATTTTGCTTTATACATCAGGAATATCGCTTTTTCGCCTTCGGGAAGCTTAACGGTGAATCCGTTGTTCATAAGTTCTTCGCCTGTTATATCATAAACGGTTTCGGGTGAATCAACGTCATATACACCGTAGGTTTTTGAGGGGACGAGTCCGTTCAGTTTAACCGTATATTCCGATTTGTTAACATCGGGTCGTTTATAGATTAACGCGGTTCCCGAAAGGCCGTCTTCGGCAGAGTATTGCATTGAATGCATTTTGTCTTTATCAAAGCTTCCGAAATCAAGCGGATAATAATTGCCGCTCATCAGTTCTCGCTGTTCCTGATGAAGGTTGAAATCAGGGTGTGTGTTTGAAAAGAAATCCATAAGCATCAGCGGTATAACAGCTGATCTCATTGAATATTCGTTCTGCATATTAAGGGCTGTTCCCGATATGGGAAGCCAGAACGAAAGACCGTATGTCTGCGATTGTGTTGCTTCGAAAAGATTATGGTGAACAGCGCAGTTATAATCGCTTCTCCAGAAAGGAATACTGCGGTAGGTCATTTCAAGGTCAAGCCTTTTTCCGCCCGAAGCGCAGTTGTCGATGATAAGACCGTCAATGTTTTCACAAAGATAGTCAAGATATCTGTAGAGATTGGTAACATAGTGATTTTCGCATATGCCTGTTCTTCCGTCATAGAAATTCTTGTCGGCATTCTGCCAGTATTCAAGCGGAGCAAAGTTGAAATCCTGACGGTAAACGGTAACTCCGTTTTCTTTGAGAGAATTGAGAAGATATTCGCAATAATATTTAAACGCATCTTCATTTGCGAGGTTCCACATAATGTTGTCGCCGTCGCCATGAATCAACCATCCCTCGTGTTGAGAGCCTGCGTTGTGGAATTCTGTTCCGGGATATACTCTTTCAGGTTCATACCAAAGAACGTGGCCAAGCCCTTTTTCTGCCGCATAACCCGATAATTCCGAGATACCGTTGTCATATCTCGTTGTGTCAACGGTCCAGTTGCCAACGCCGTCATACCAGCCTTCGTTGTAGCTGTACCAGCCAGCATCCATCCAGAATGCATCGGTCTGCTCATAGACAGAATCGTCGATGCCGTTCAGAATTTCAATTATCTCGTCGGATGTTCTTGTTGACATCGGGCCTGCAACTTCCATGACTGTATAAACATTTTGGGTCACATTTTTTGGATAAACGCTGTCTGTTATCCATTTTCTGAAAAGATTGAAACCTTTGAGCGGGTTTGCATTATCATAAAAGCTGAGCGAAACAAGAGGAGAACGGATTTCTTCACCGGGAAGAAGATAAGCTTCAAGATGCTCCTGCTTGACAGTGATATCGGTAAGACCTTTGCTTTCGGATAATCCCGCTATCCACTGACCCGTCCAGCCGATGCCGAGAATCATTCCGCTCTCTTCTCCGTTTATGTTGAAATAAGGAAGACAGGCTTCAGTTGGCTTTCCGTCATTGCCTGAAAATGTTCTTTCAAAGGAATTGAGATTTTTTCGTATCAGCGAGAAATCGCCTGCAGAGGTATCGCTGCCCATTGAATAATAAAGCTTTGCTTCTCCCGTTGAAAATGATGAATTGAGGGCGTAGAAATCACTGATAACACCTGAGTTTTCACTGCCTGTGTTTTTAATATACGCAGTCCACTGACAAGTTGCGTTTTCTTCAAAAACGGTTGCTTCAACCGTTAATTCAAGCCCTTTTTTGCTGTTTGTAAAAATGAGATTTTCAGTCTGCCCGTTTTGGTAAATCGTTCCGAATTCGGGCGATTCAGTTAATTGCATATCCCATTCATCGGGGTTGAATTCTTCGCCGTCAACCTTGAAGGTGAAGGGATAATCGGCTGCGTTTGTGAAAAAGTTTTTCTCGAACCATTCAGCGCAAAGATTTTTTTCTGCATCGGTAATTTTCATTTCTTCTGCATTTATGGCGTCGAATTGAATGTTCTTTTTATATTCGATTGCTTTGATGTTATCTTTGTTTATAACACAAAAACCTCCGCAGGAAACAACGAAATAAACAACGGCAAGAATAATGTTCAAAATCTTATATTCTTTCTTTGCTCTGAGCGCAAAAGCCGCAAGCAGAAGGATTGCGGATAAACCGAATGTTATGCTGAATGTTTTGATGATAACAACGTTATTGTCAATTCCCGTTGAATTGAATTTTGCGTTGAAACCCCATATAAGCGCCTGAAACAGAGCGTTGCCCGCAATGAAAGCAATAAGTTTTTTTATCCAGCCCGTGTTTTTGAACACCGACTGAATGAACATTGCAAGAAACCATCCGATAGCAGACCCCGAAAGAACGGTGTATAAATGAACATCCGTTCCGCTGTCCTTGCCGTAAAATATGAACCATAACGAGTATGCCGCATAAATGAGAAGTCCGAGAAACACCGTTGTGACAACGGCTTCAATTATGTTTTTCTTTTTGCAATTCTTCATAATTTCACATCATCTCCGAAATAATTTGTTTGTTGATATCATATTTATCGTGAATAAGGATGCAGCTTGTATTTGGCTTTTCAGCGAATTTATGAAAAGCGGCATTTTGACTGATTATATATTCAGCCGTGATGTCATCATCCAAACGTTTTTCGATTATTCTTTCGAATTTCTTTATATCATCAAAGTGATTATGTATATAATCTTCTGTCATTATAAGACAAAAACATCTTATGCAGTCAAGATATTTCTTTTCAAAACTTTTTGCCCAGTCGCAAGGGATATAGCAGCCCTCAACAATAAGATTCTGTTCGTTTTCGATGGCTGTTTTGATGATTTCGCAAACGATGGGCCATAAATATTCCGTAAGGTCGCCATCGTCGCTCAGGGGAGTGAGGGCAGTGTTTTTGCTGCGTATCAAACCCATTTTCAGATGGTCGATGGATAAATACGGATATTTATATTTTTCAAGAAGCTTTTGAGCAAGAGCAGTTTTTCCCGTGTGGGTTGCGCCTGTGATCAATATAATCATAATTCTTAATCCTTAAACAACCTGATTTACCTAATAATAACACATATAAATGATTAACACAACACTCAGAAAATAATATTCATTTTTGCCTGATAAAATAAAACCGAAAAAGCCGAAAAGTTCACTTTAAAAATCTTATTTAATAAAATTATTTCGTATACGAAAGGATTGATTTAAAACAAATTGTATGCTATACTGAAAATGATATAATGGCATAGGTGTGGGGCTTAACCTTGCTCATCACCTGAAACGATTGGTAAATTAAAGATGTTTAAGGAGAACAGATAAAATATGAAACTTGGTATAGTAGGACTTCCCAATGTAGGAAAAAGCACGCTTTCCAATGCAATAACAAACGCAGGCGCTCAGTCAGCAAACTATGCTTTCTGTACAATCGAGCCCAATGTGGGCGTTGTTAACGTTCCCGATGAAAGGCTTGATAAGCTTGCAGAGCTTTATAATCCCGTGAAAATCACTCCCGCATTCATTGAATTTGTTGATATTGCGGGTCTTGTAAGAGGTGCATCAAGAGGTGAGGGCCTCGGCAACAAGTTCCTTTCGCATATCCGTGAGGTTGATGCTGTTATTCACGTTGTGCGTTGCTTTGAGGATGACGATATTGTTCATGTTGATGCAACAATCGACCCCGAAAGAGATATTGAAACAATCAACCTTGAACTCATTCTTTCTGATATTGAAATGGTTGAAAGAAGAGTTGACAGAGTTGCGAAAGCTATGAAGGGCGATAAAACCCTTGCCGCTGAGCTTGATTTTCTTAAAAAACTTCAGCAGTCGCTTGAAGATAACATACCTGCAAGAAACCTTGAATGCGATGAAAACGAAAAAGCCTGGCTTGCAGAAATTGCGCTTCTTACCGCAAAGCCTGTTATCTATGCTTGTAATATGAGCGAAAGCGATTTTGCGGGCGGTCTTAATAATAATGTTCATTATAAAAAGGTTTGTGCCATTGCCGAAGCAGAAGGCAGCGAAGTTCTTCCTATCTGCGCAGAGCTTGAAGCTCAGATAGCTTCGCTTGAAAAGGATGAAAAAGAAATGTTCCTTGAAGAGCTCGGAGTTGAATCGGGCGGTCTTGACCTTCTTGTTAAAAAGAGCTATGCGCTTCTCGGCCTTATTTCATATCTTACAGCAGGTCAGCCCGAGGTAAGAGCATGGACTATCACAAAGGGCACAAAAGCTCCTCAGGCTGCGGGTAAAATCCACAGCGACTTTGAGAGAGGTTTTATCAGAGCAGAGGTTATCGCTTATGAAGACCTCATTGAGCTTGGCTCACTCGCCGCTGCAAAAGAAAAAGGCCTTGTCAGAAGCGAAGGCAAGGAATATGTTATGAAAGACGGCGACGTTGTTCTTTTCAGATTTAATGTATAAATAAATCACACTCCTTGCGGAAAAATATCCGCAGGGAGTGATTTTTTTGAAGAAAAGAGCAGTTCTGATTATGCTGTCGCTTGTTTTTATATTTTCACTTACAGGAGTACGTATGGCAACACTTTCTTTGAGTGCCGCGACGGTGTCTTTGCCTTCTTCTGCAATGTCAACAGATATAAAAACACTCAGAGGAACCGTATATGACTGCAATCATAATCCGTTGACCAACAGCGAAACAGAGCTTTACGCCGCAGCAAAGCCTTCGGCGTATTCACTCGGTCAGCTTAAGGGGAAAATTATGCCCGATGTTTTTGAATCCGTTATGGAAAGGATGCATCTCGGCAAGCCTGTTGCGGTTAAAATCGATTCTCATATCGTTCAGAATGAGGATATAAAAGAATTCAGGGTTGCCAAACGTTACCCGTCGGATTCGCTCGCTTGCCATATCATAGGATATCTTGACGGAGCGGGTAAAGGAATAAGCGGCGTTGAAAAGGCGTTCGATGCATTGCTTTCTGAAAAAGAGTCAACCGTCAGCGTCAGATTTTCTTCAAACGCCAAAGGAAGAATAATGCTCGGTGAAAGTATAGATATCGATGGTAACAGCACACCGCAAAACGGCGTTGTTCTGACCATAAATAAGGAAATACAAAAAATCACAGAGGCTGCTCTTGATGCTTCGGGTGCGGTTTGTGCGGCGGCCGTGGTTATAGATATTGAGAGTGGCGCGATACGTGCCTGTGTTTCAAGACCTCTGTTTAATCCTTATAATATTGCGGATAGTATCAATAACGAAAATTCACCGCTGATAAACAGAGCTTTTCTTCCTTTCAGTGTCGGTTCTGTTTTCAAACCTGTTGTTTCAGCCGCTGCGCTCGAAAACGGAATTGATGAAGATTTTATATATAATTGCACAGGAAGTGCAACGTATAATGGAGTTACTTTCAACTGCCACAAAAAAGAAGGTCACGGTGTGCTGACGATGAAAGATGCGGTTGCGTATTCCTGCAACACATATTTTATCTCACTTGCAGTGAAAACGGGAGGCGATAAAATTATCGATACTGCCGTGGATTTCGGCTTTGGCAAAGAAACCGTGTTTTCAGATAATATTATCAGCTCGGGCGGCTGTCTTACTGATAAAAATAAGCTTGATTCTGAAGCTGCGCTTGCGAATTTATCTTTCGGTCAGGGTTCATTAACCGCAACTCCGGTTCAGATATGCAATGCAATGGCAACAATAGCAAGAGGCGGTGTTTATATTGAACCGTATCTGATTGAAGGTAAAACAGATTCGTCCGGTGCGTTTACGAAAACCCGAAAATACTCTGAAAAGAAGCGGATAATTTCATCTGAAACAGCAAACATTCTCAAAGGCTTTTTAGAAAAAGTTGTCAGTTACGGAAGCGGAACGAGAGCGAAAAGCGATTGTGTTTTGTCTGCAGGCAAAACAGCAACGGCGCAAACAGGCAGATCAGAGAACGGAGAAGAAATATATAATGCATGGTTTGCAGGTTATTTTCCTGCAGAAAATCCGAAGTATGCGATTGCGATTCTGAAAGAAAACGGGGGAGAGGGTGCACTGAGTTGTGCACCGGTGTTCAAAGAAATCGCTGACGATCTGACAAAAATTACCAAATAGAGGGTTATAAATTTGTGCAAGCCTCTGAAATTGAAAAAACTATTGCAAAGAGGTGCGTAGTGTCATATAATAAGTGACGGAGTGTCACTGAAAAAGAGGTAATAAAATTGTACAAAATCAGAACTAAGGAAATAGAAATCGAAGGCGAAAAGAAACTGATGTTTGGGGTAGAGTGCGAAAACGGCGTGTGTTATGATTTTTCAACTGATGCTGATGAGGCGAAACGGTTAGCGATTTTTCTTAACGAAAACGAAGTTGAATTCTGTCATGTTACTGAAGTTATCGAAGACTTATTTTATTCTTGAGGTTTATTGTATTTGATTCAAAATTTTGTTAAATACAGTTGAGGAAACAGCATAAAAAGTGCCGATAATATACGAAAACAGAATTATAAAAAATTTTTTGAAAAAAATTAAAAAAATTTCAAAAAAAGGCTTGACAACACCACTTTGGTTTGCTATAATAGGCAACGTTCCGAGCGAACAAAAGATACGCGAGAGTGGCGGAATCGGCAGACGCGCACGTTTGAGGGGCGTGTGGTAATCCCGTACGGGTTCAAGTCCCGTCTCTCGCACCAGGAGGATTCCGCAAGGAATCCTCTTTTCATTAGTGGAGAAAAAATCTCCGACTCGGATATCCCTGCTGTGTAAAACTTAAGGGATAATTTAATATGCGGGTATGGCGGAATCGGCAGACGCGCTAGATTCAGGTTCTAGTCGGGGCAACTCGGTACAGGTTCAAGTCCTGCTACCCGCACCAATAATCACAGATTATCGTCAGGTAGTCTGTGATTTTCTTTTTTAAGAGCAGGTTTTGCATTCTCATATCCGTATCATTTGAGGGCAAAGACTGTTCAGTGCGGTTCGGCAATTTCACTAAAATATTATCCGCTGATTTGTGCAATATCTGCAAATTCGCTCCTTGACTTTAGCTTAAAAATAAGTATAATTGTGTGTCGGTAATGAAAATATTTTAAACGCAAACACAGCAGAGGTAATTATGCAGAATTTCGTCACATTAATCGGCCACATATTAGGTTTTATTTCAGTAGGTTTATTTTTTTATTCTTATCAGCGAACCAAAAAAAGCAAAATAATGATTATTCAGACTGTTGCAACAGCATTAAGTTGCGTGCAGTATCTGCTTATAGGCGCTTTTTCGGGCTTCGCATTAAATATTGTGTGCATTATTCGTAATTTCATATTCTTTTATCGTGACAGAAACCGTAGCACAAAACTGACCTCCCCCATTCTTCTTGCTTTGTGTCTGGCAGTTGTAAGCTTCTTTTCATGGGAAGGAATTCACTCTTTGCTGATAACGCTGGGGCTTGTTGTCAACACAATATGCATGGGTGTATTCAGCACAAAAACTTTCCGAAAAACAATACTCATCTCATCGTCGTTGATTCTTATTTACAACATTTTTGCATTCTCATACAGCGGCATTTTGAGTGAATCAATATCACTTGTTTCGGTTATAATCGGAATCGTACGCTACAGAAACACACAACAGCCGATCAAAACAAAGAAAACAATTCCGGCTTAATAAATTTCAACATTGCATTCTTGAATACAGGACAGGGAACGGTTCTCTGTCCTGTTTTTTATTTACACTGCTGTTGACTGTGCGCTCTGATCTGCAAGGGGTTCTGTGCGTGTTTTTTTACAGACATTTTATCCAACAGTTTTCCGTGTGTTCAGACAACGGTGCGAAAATGGTGTCTGTTGTTTTGATGAGGCCGAATTCTGCAGAGTATCGTCAGATGGTCTGAGTTTTTTTCTTGAAAAGAGTGTTTGGGAGAATCAACTTCACAGCAACGGTGTGAAATAATTTTGAGAGCAATAATTTCTTTGAGCCAAACTGTTGAAAAGCGCAGCTCACAGATGTATAATATCCGTATATACAAAAGAACTGATTGTCGGAAATCAAACGACAGTTAATCAGGGGAGTGTAAATATGAGAATCGAAAAAATCGGCGAGGCAAAAACGATAATTTCCAATAACTGCAGTCACCACAATTATTTTGCATGGCCAACGGTTGCTGTTTTGCAGGATGGTAAAATTGCGGTTGGAGCATCGGGCTTCAGGCTTGAACACGTTTGCCCCTTCGGCAAGGCTGTTATTTCTTACAGCTTTGACGGCGGCGAAACCTATACCTTGCCTGCGCCTGTAATTGATACTCCTCTTGATGACAGAGATGCGGGTATCTGTGTGTTCGGCGAAAACGGAGTTATCTTCACTTCCTTCAATAATTCCGCAGAAATGCAGAGAGAATATAATAAGGATAATAAATATGTTCAGAGCTATCTTGACACAGTAACCGCCGATGATGAGGCGTTGTATCTCGGAGCAAGCTTTCGAATCAGCCGTGACTGCGGAATAACATTCGGCGATATTCATCGCTCTCCGATAACTTCACCTCACGGCCCCGTGCAGCTCAAAAACGGCAACATTTTATGGGCGGGAACAAGATTTGACGATATATTTTGCGGAATAGAAGTGAGACGTATTGATACAGACAGCGGAGAAACTGAGCTTGTCGGCAAAATAATTTCATCAGACGAAAATGTTGTGCTTAATGAGCCTCATATGATTGAACTGCCTGACGGAAAGCTTATCTGCCATATCAGAGGCGAAAACAAAGAGCTTTTCAACGGAGGAGAAGAAGAACTGTTTACCGTTTTTCAAAGTGTTTCGCTTGATGGCGGGAAGAATTGGTCAGAGCCGCAGATGCTTCTTGATAAAACGGGCGGTGCTCCGCCTCATCTTATTCTGCTTTCAACAGGCGAGCTTGTTTCGGTATACGGCAGGCGTAAACAGCCTTACGGTATTATGGCAATGGTCAGCCTTGACGGCGGTGAAAGCTGGCAGACGGATCTTCCGATTTGTGAAAATCTTGCAACGGATGACCTCGGTTATCCAACAACAATTGAACTTGACGGCGGAGTGCTTCTTACCGTTTTTTATGATAATAACGGCGAGGATATGCCGTGCAGAATCAGGCAACAGAAATGGAAGCTGATTCGTTGAACATAAAAAGAGGTGGGTTTATGTTATTCAAAAGTTATAACACTGAAATAAAAACAGATTATAATAATGTTGACGGCTTCAACGCATTTCCCTCTGAATTGAAAAAAGAATACGTTCAGTGCGTTGAAGAGGGGCTTGATGTTGAAAAATACAAGAATCTTTTTGACGCAGTTGCAGAGCTTGAAAACGGTGAATTCAAAACCAGAATGAGCGATATTCTCTATGAAATGGTTGCAAATGCAGATATGAGATCCGATTATAAATATAACGAGCCTTCGAAATATAAAGAAATCAAAAAACTCAGACCCGATTATGAATTGAACGGGTTGGTGCCTGATGAAGAAACGCTTCGCAAAAAGATTTTAGGTGCGTGGACAGGAAGAGCCTGCGGATGCCTTCTCGGAAAGCCTGTTGAATGCATAAGAAGCGATGAACTTATTCCGCTTCTTAAAGAAACGGGAAATTATCCGATGCACAGATATATTCTCAGCACGGATATTACCGACGAGGTTTGTTCTCATTATAAATTCTGGCTTAAGAATAAGGCATATGCCGATACGGTTGACGGTATGCCTGTTGATGACGATACCAATTATGTTGTTCTTGCGCAGAAGATTGTTGAGGAGTTTGGCAGAGATTTTGATTCTGAGGATGTGGCAACCGCCTGGATGAAATATCAGTCTGTATATTCTTATTTCACAGCAGAAAGAACGGCTTTTATCAATTTCACAAAATGCATTGTTCCGCCGGCATCGGCAATGTATAAAAACGTTGCCCGTGAATGGATAGGGGCGCAGATAAGAGGAGATTATTTCGGCTATATAAATCCGGGTGACCCTGAAACGGCGGCGGAAATGGCGTATACAGATGCGAGAATTTCTCATGTTAAAAACGGAATATACGGCGAAATGTTTGCCGCGGCAATGATTGCCTGCGCTGCCGTAACAGACGATATTGAGCAGATTATTCTTGGCGGACTTTCTCAGATTCCCTCAACTTCAAGGCTTTATGAAGCCGTTATGAAAATTGTTGACGGCTATAAAAACGGCATGACGGTTAATGATTGCTTTGATTTTATTCACGCCGCTTATGATGAGCATACCGATCACGGCTGGTGCCACACAATTTCAAATGCAATGATTGTTACCGCAGCGTTGCTTTACGGCGAGGGTGATTTTGGAAAATCAATTTGCATAGCTGTAGGAATGGCGTTTGATACCGACTGCAACGGCGCAACGGTTGGCTCGGTGCTCGGAATGCGAAACACCATTGACGGCATTGATGAATATTGGAAAAAGCCCATAAACGGAAAAATACACACCTCAATTTTTGGCTCGGAAACCGTTGATATTGCTCAGGCGGTCGAAAAAACACTGAGTCATATTGAAAAGTGAGAAAATTGATTTATAAGGGAACGGAAAATGATGAAAAATATAATTTTTTACCTTGTTACGGATACTCATTATTTTGAGCCTTCTCTCGGTGCGAGCGGCAAGGCTTTTGAAGAGTATATGAAACGGGAACAGTATTTTATGGCTGAAAGCAGCGATATTGTAAAAGCGGTGTTTGAAAAAATTGCCGCCGATAAAAGCGTTGACACTGTTATCATTCCCGGCGACCTTTCGAAAAACGGTGAAATCGAAAGCCATAAAAGCTTCATAAAAGAACTCAACAAGCTCAGAGAATCGGGGAAGAAAATTTTTGTTCTTACCGCGGGTCATGACTATAACGAAAAATCAAGAGCGTTTGTTAATGATGAACAAATTGATGTTGAAGGCACTCCTTTCGATAAGCTTTATGAATTATATTATGATTTCGGCTTTTCTCAGGCGCTTGCGGTTGACAAACGAACTCTGTCTTATGTTTCAGAGGTGTCTGACGGCGTGAGGTTGCTTGCGATAAATTGCGACAGCGAGGGAAGAAAAAAAGGCTCGATTGATGATGAAATGTATGAATGGATGCAGATTCAGCTTGATGATGCCAAAAAGGCGGGCGCTGATGTTTTTGCAATCTGCCATTATCCGATTATCCCTCCCGTGCCTGTTTTTGACCTTGTCGGCGATGCAAGAGTGGATGACTGGCGAAAAGTTGCGTCTTTTCTTGCAGATAACGGTGTGGAGCTTGTTCTGACGGGCCATATGCATATCCAGAGCATAAATGAATTCGTTTCCGAAAAAGGCAACAGAATTGTTGATGTGTGCACATCGTGCCTTACGGGAAGCCCCGCTAAATACAGAAAGATAATAACAGATAATTCTGTTATGAGCGTTGAATCAATTGATATTCCCTATGTCGGCGGTGAAACATACGGCCTTTCTTCAAAAGAGATTTTTGATAATCAGTTCAGAAATTCGATTATAGCCCGTATTGACGGCGCTCTCAGCGGCGGAAAGGGTTTTGCAAAGGTTGCGAAAAAGCTCGGCAAAAAGATTGTTAAAGGGATAACCGTCGGCGGTCTCGGAAGGCTTCTTTTCATAAGAGTTGATAGAAGCCTGAAAAAAAGAAAGTTCATCGATCTTGCGGGTGATATCGGAGTCGGTATTTTCGCAGGCGACGGTCCTCATATTGAAGGAACTCCTGTTCATGCAGCCTTTTCGAAGGCGCTCAGAAGACTCAATTTTATAATCAGAAAAATTGAACCCAAACTCAGCAAAAACGGCGTTCAGGTTAATCTTGCCGAAATGCTTCTCAACACAATCGGCAACAATAAAGGCTATTCCGATAACGATGCCGAAATAAAACTCGGAAAGTAAAGGTGGAACTATGTATAAAATAAAAAATCCTTATGAAAAAGTTGTTTCGCTTATCGCAAACGAAGAAAACCACTATAAAACCAACCTTCATACTCATTCAACATACAGTGATGCAAACAACACAATGGCAGATATGATATTTGGTTTTTATGATAACGATTTTGATATTCTTGCCTTTGCGGAGCACGGAATTCTCGGAAAGGAATGGAATAAAGAGCCTTCAATAATTCCTCTTTTCAGGTTTCAGTATCTCTGGCACGGTAAAAGACGCTATCTTACTGACGATGAATATTCGTCAATTCTCGGCGGAACATATAAAACAGAGAAGAATGAAAGAACAAAAAAACGCGGACTTATGTGTGTGCCCGATGTTATTGAAGCGAATATGTTCACTCTTATGAAAAATCATGTGAACGGTTATTTCACAAATGATGTGCTCGAAGGTATCTACGGCAAAGAAAACGATTTTGAAGGGCCTATCGCAACAATTGAAAAAAGCGGCGGTATTTCTCATATAAATCATCCCACCGATTGGCTCGGAGCTTATAAAGACCCTTCCTGCGCAAAGGTGCCCGAAAATGTTGCTTTCTTTGCGGATTTGTTCAGAAGATATAAATCCTGCGTGGGTATGGAAGTTCTCAATATGTATGACAGACCCAACCGCAGTGACCGTATTCTTTGGGATGAGCTTCTTAAAACGCTTATTCCCGAAGGTGAAAGAACCGTGTGGGGATTCGGCAACAGCGATGCTCACAGAGTAACGGAAATCGATACTGCTTTTATGGATTTTATTCTTCCTGAATACAGCCCCGAAAACCTTCGCAAGGCAATGGAAAACGGAAATTTCTTTGCCGTTGCAAGATATGCAAAGAATGAGCTTGGCGAAGAGTTTGAAGGAAAAGGCCCATGGCCGAAAGTTATGGGTCTTGATGCTGATGATGAGGCGCAAACCATAACCGTTAAGGGCATCAACTGCAAGGCAATCGAATGGATAGCCGACGGTGAAATCATACTGAGTGAAGCTGTAAGCGAAAACGGCGAAATGGTATCAACAATAAAGCTTGCGGATTTCAGCGATAAAATAAGCTGTTATGTGCGTTGTCAGCTTAAAGGCGACGGCGGAATTTGCCTCACTCAGCCTTTTATTCTTGATGACGGAAACCTCGCAAGATTCAGAAAAGAAATTCCCGCGCCCAAAAAGCTTTCAAAGAAAGAACAGCGCAAAAAGAATTTCGGCGATACACGTCTCGGCGTTATTGTCAATAAAATAAAAGATAAATAAAAGCAAAAGGGCTGTCTCGCTTTGAGGTAGCCTTTCACTTTTGTTTTCTGAAATTAATAAATCCGTTGTTGCTCATAGCATTTAAAAAACCGATGAGCCTTTCATAGAGCGGGTGTGAGGCTTCTCCGAAATGCTCTTCAATGCAAACCGCAATTTCATAAACGCTTTTCTTGCCGTCGATAAGAAGCCACACAAAGCTTCCCGTTTCATCAAATTTTATAAAGGTTGTTCTCGGCTTTTTTAACAGCTTCTGAGCGAGTCTGTTTGCAAAACCCGTGTTTTCAACTTTCAGAGTAACAATTCCGTTTTCGTCTGTATCAAATGAAATTTTTTCGGAATGAAACGGAATTTTATCAAGATAGTTTTTTCGTTTTATCATTTGGTTTCTTTAATGAAAATCTGAGAATTATAATGCTTATCAAAAGAAGCGCGGCGATGCCCGCTGAAGTTGAAACGGCGGGGGAGGCGGCTGGAAAAACAGGAATGTCTGTTCCGAATACAGCAAGAAGAGCAAGCAATATTCCTGCAAGACCTTCGCCCGCTATCATACCTGAGCAAAAAAGAATTCCTCGGTTTTCTTTTTGCTTGAATTTATCCGAAATGAATCTTATGATTCCGCCAACCATTACGCACGCGCTCAGATGCACTGGCAGATAAATTCCTATTGCAAACGGAAGCGAAGGTATTCCCGCAATTTCGGCAATAACAGCAATGAATGCGCCTGCAATAACAAGAGTCCAGGGAAGGTTGTTATCCGTTACCCCTTCAACAATCATTTTCATAAGCGTTGCCTGAGGGGCTGCAAGAGTGTCTGAACCGAAACCCCATACGCTGTCAAGAAGATAAAGCGTTGCTCCGATAGCGAGTGAAGATGCCGTGACACCGATAACCTCTGCAATCTGTTGTTTTTTCGGCGTTGCTCCGAGAATAAAACCTGTTTTAAGGTCTTGCGAGGTGTCGCCCGCAATCGCCGAAATTATGCATATTATTGAGCCGATGGATATTGAACTTATCATTGCCTGAATTCCCGAATTGCCCGAAAGCTTCAGAATAACGGTTGTTATCAGAAGCGTTGCGATTGCCATGCCCGAAACGGGATTGTTGCTGCTTCCGACAAGGCCAACCATTCTTGATGAAACGGCAGCAAAGAAAAAGCCGAAAATAACAACAGTAACCGCTCCCGCAAATGAAACGGGAATGGCGGGGATAAGCCATATTGCGAGCGTAATAGCCGTCACGGAAATAATAACGGTTTTTGTGCTTAAGCTTCTGTTTACTCTGTCGTCAGATGTTTTGCTTCCTATGCCTTTGAGTGTATCGAAAACGGTGCGCGCAATAAGCGGAGATGATTTTATGAGGCTGATTATGCCGCCCGCTGCGAGTGCGCCTGCTCCGATATATCGTATATACGAACTCCAGATTGCGCCCGCGCCTCCCGAGTTATACATTTCGCTTATCGGTATTCCCGATGGCTCGGAAATTGTGTTTTTGCCGAAAAAAACTATAAGAGGAATAAGAACAAGCCAGCTCAGTATTCCGCCTCCGAAGAGATATGATGCCGTTTTTGGGCCGCAGATGTATCCGACGCTTATTACTGCGGGATATATCTGCGCTCCTATTTCGCCTGCAAAGTTTTTGAATTTAAATGAAATTTCTCCCGGAATGATCTTAAAACCATCTGTAATCAGCTTGAAAAATGCGGCGATGCCCATTCCCGAAAAGACCGTTGATGCGCCTTTGCCGCCTTTTTCGCCCGAAAGAAGAACTTCGGCGCACGCCGTGCCTTCGGGATATGGCAGAATACCGTGCTCTTTAACTGTCAGTGCATTTCTGAGAGGAATCATAAAGAAAACGCCTATAAGACCGCCTGCGAGCGAAATGAGGGTTATTTCAATGAATCCGGGCGGTTGGGATTTTCCTTCCTTTGCCCATAAAAATAAAGCGGGCAAGGTGAAAATCGCACCTGCCGCAAGCGATTCTCCGGCAGAGCCCATTGTTTGAACAATGTTGTTTTCAAGAACTGAATTTCTGCGCATAAGTCCGCGCAATATTCCCATTGAAATAACCGCGGCAGGTATTGAAGCAGATACGGTCAGACCGACCCGAAGGCCGAGATATGCATTTGCTGCGCCGAAAACAACGGCAAGAATAATGCCTGTGATAACAGAAGTGAATGTCAGCTCAGGCATTGTTTTGTTTGACGGAATATACGGTTTGAATTGCTTGTTATCCTGCATTGTAATCTCCTTGTGGTTGTTGTTATATTTTCTCTTTCCATAACGACCATATTACACGAAATGCAGAGATAACACAAATGTAAATAAAGGAAAAGGATGCTTCATCGGGTTTTGTTACGATGAAACATCCTTGTTTATTTTATAACATTAACATATTCAATTCCGTAATACTCAAAGCATTTTACGGCATTTTTATCGATTTTTTCTCCGTACACAACAATGGGCACGGCGGGCGGGCAGGAAACATTTGCCGAGGCAAGAATTCTGCCTTCGCTTTCGCTTGCGGGGATTGTTTCGCTTGCGCTGAAAACCGCTTCGCGAATGCTCATTGCTTTTTCGGGAAGAGAAAAAGCGGGAGATTTTTCAAAAAATCTTTCTTTTTTGGGGATTGAAAGAAGCTCTTTTTCGAGAATTTCAATATCATTTCCGTTTTCAGGCGTGAGCATAAAAACAATATAATCCTTGTCTGCAAATTCACAGATGATATTGTTTTTATCAAGAATATCTGCTATTTCAGTGCCGTAATAGCCGTAAGATTTTGCGCTGAGTGTTATTTTTATCGGCTCATTTCCGCAAAGGTCAAAGCCGCCGTCTTTGAGAGCTTTTTTCAGATTTTCAGCTTTGATGCAGAAATCTGCGAGCTTATCGCGGTATCCGTCTGCAATATATCTGTTTGCAGCATCAAGCGACTGCATAATAAGATATGAAGGGCTTGTTGAGCCGAAAAGCGAGAGCGCGTTTTTTGCCTGAAACGATGAAAAATCTTGCGAAATATGAAGGTATGCTCCTCCTGTTAAAACAGGAAGCGTTTTATGCGCCGAATCGCAACAGATATCAGCTCCGAGGTCAATGGGATGAAGCGATTGCGGAAGGAATTTGAGATATGCTCCGTGAGCATTATCAACGAGAAGCAAAACACCGTGCTTCATGCATACGGATGAAATCTCTTTTATATCGGGCATATTGCCGAGATAATCAGGGCTTGTGACATAAACCGCGCAAGGAGAAAAATCCATTATGATTTTTTTAACATCCGAAGCTGTTATGTTGCAGGTGAGATAGGATTCCGATTTATCCGAGCAGAGCCAGATAACATCGGCGTCACAAAGCGCTGCAGCGCTCAGAAATGTTTTGTGAGCGTTTCTGCCTGCGGCGATAAGCGGATTTATTCCGCGCTGTTTTGCGTGCATAACAGCAAGGCAAACCATAGCTCTTATGCATTGAGATGAGCCTTCTGTTGAATAAAATGTGTCACAGCCGAAAAGAAAAGATGCGTTTTTTTCGCTTTCTTTTATTATTCCGTCCGCTTCGTAAAGGCTGTCTGCGCCGCCGATTTCCGTTATATCTCTGCTTTCGAAGCCGAGCAATCCCAGACCCTTATGACCCTGCATATGAAGCCGTGAAGAGCCTTTTTTTATGTATTCATTTACAAAATCGCAAATGGGAGTGTTCATTATTCTTCACCGAAAGCTCTTGCAACCGCAACCATAATTGCGCATTCCATTCTCTTTTTAAAAAGTTCACAGCCGTATTTATAAATTCCTTTTACGGAGCCTGTTGAATGATAGGCGTTTGCCGCGCAACCGCCTGAGCAATAAAGTCTTGCCCAGCATTCACGGCATTCAGTGCGTGAATATACATTGCATTCGGCAAATTCATTTTGGATTGTTGTGTTTGTGACGCCATCCCGGATATTGCCGAGTCTGAATTTTTCTTCGCCTACAAACTGATGGCAGGGATAGAGCTCGCCTGTGGGAGTAACTGCCATATATTCGGTGCCTGAGCCGCAACCTGAAATGCGTTTATATATGCACGGGCCGCCCGTAAGGTCAATCATATAGTGATAGAAGGTGAAAGGTTTGCCTTCTTTATCTTTTTCAAGCATAAGCTCAGCAAGCTTTTCGTATTGCTCCATAACAACGGGCATATCTTCTGCCGTGAGCTCTGATTCTTCGCCGGGAGCGCAAACAACAGGCTCCATGCTCAGCTCATTGAAACCGAGGTCGAGCATCTGCTGAATATCTTTGAGAAAATCGGGGTTTGCGTGGGTGAATGTTCCGCGC
>JAZLBI010000022.1:0-7833 GCA_045613625.1 Acutalibacteraceae bacterium
TAAGGTCAACACCCTTGATCTGAAGCTGTGTAAGAAGATCCTTCTGCTTCATATTTATCTCTTTGCGTCTTGCTTCTACCTTTGCGCCGATAATGTTTCTGTCGCCAAGTGCCTGTTTTCTGATTCTCATTCGTTTAACCTCCCGAAACTGTGCAATACGGACATCTGCGTTTTATACTATCTGTATAATCTCTCGAGCTTTCTTTTCGAGTTTATACACAATATTTGTCCTTTTTTGAAATCTTATCATAAAATCGTGTAAAAATCAACAGTTTTTTTGCATTTTTTATATTTTATCAACTTCGGAAAATGTCAAGGCAAACGGACCCGAAACGTTCCTTTCAAGACCTCACCAAACGTGATTCAAAAGCATTATTTGCCGTTTTTGCGAAGCAAATCGTGTTTAAGATCCCAGAGAGGCTGCGAAAGGTCAACATAATAATTATGAGGATTTTCAAATCTTGTTACCTCATCCCAGAGGGTATCAACCTGAGCCTTGCAGTAATCTCTGATTTCTTTAACAGCCTTCTTTTTAAACACACATTTACCTTTGCTGAAAAGAGGCTCAAGAAGTTCTCTGACCGTAAAGTTTGTAACAGTCTTACGCTTCCAGGTGTAATCGGGATCAAAAAGTTCATAGGGCTGTGATTCATCGATTTTTTCGCTTGCAAGCGCAATAACATCCGCAATCGCCTTGCCCGTGTCTTTATCATAAAGCCTGTATGTTCTCTTGTTGCCGGGCGTTGTTATTTTCGCAACATTTTCGCTCAGCTTGATTTTCGGAACAACCTCTCCGTCTTTTTTCTCAACAGCAACAAGCTTATATACTCCGCCGAGCATCGGGCTTGAAGACGAGGTTATCAGCCTTTCGCCAACGCCGAACGAATCAATTTTTGCACCCTGAAGAAGCATATCTCTGATGATATATTCATCAAGCGAGTTGGATGCAACAATTGCGCAATCCTCATAACCCGCTTCATCAAGCATTTTTCTTGCCTTTCGTGAAAGATAGGCAATATCACCGCTGTCTATGCGTATACCTTTCGGGCGCTTTCCGAGAGGTTTGAGCACTTCGTCAAAGGTTTTTATTGCATTGGGAATGCCTGACTTGAGAGTGTTATAAGTATCAACAAGAAGCGTGCAGGAATCGGGATATTCCTTTGCATATGCAGTGAACGCATCAAGTTCGGTATCAAAAAGCTGAATCCAGCTGTGAGCCATTGTTCCGAGAGCGGGAACACCGAACATCTCATCGCTGATTGCGCACGCAGTTCCGGTGCATCCGCCGATATATGCCGCCCTTGCGCCGTAAATTGCACCGTCGGCACCCTGAGCTCGCCTTGAGCCGAACTCCATAACAGCCTTGCCGTCTGCCGCGCGAACAATTCGGTTTGCCTTTGTTGCAATAAGGCTCTGATGGTTGATGCACAACAGAAGCATCGTTTCAATAAACTGAGCCTGAATAACAGGGCCCTTGACCTTGACTATCGGTTCACCCGGGAAAACAGGGGTTCCTTCGGGAATCGCCCAGACATCGCAGGCAAATTCAAAATTTGCAAGGTAATCAAGAAAATCCTCATCAAAGCCCTTACCGCGCAGATATTCAATATCCGCCTCGGTGAATTTGAGATTTGCAAGGTATTCAACAAGCTGTTCAACACCCGCCATAACAACGAATCCGCCGCCGTCAGGCACCTTGCGGAAAAACATATCAAAATAAGCAATGGTATCCTTGAAATCATTTTTGAAATATCCGTTTGCCATTGTGATTTCATAAAAATCGGTAAGCATTGTAAGATTTCGCTGAGACTTTGTGAATTCCATTTTTTATTCCTTCTTTGCTTTTTATTATGCCATTATTATACTGCAAAAAATTCAATTTACAATATACAATTACCACAAAAAACAGCAAAAGTTTTATAAAATTATCCCAAAACACAAAAACCGCCGGATAATCCGACGGTTTTCACTGTATATGGAACTAAATAAAAAAGGGCATTTTCAAGCAACTCTGTGTGAGCTGTTTTTGCTTATAACCGTAAGCACGGGCTTCTCATCATAAAGCTCTGTTTCTTCGGGAGCTCTTGACTGAACTCTTGACGCATAAGCCATCTGAGCCTCAGCCTGCTTGCGGCGGCGGTAGTTGCGGATATGGATGCGGATTGCTCTTACAAGCTTAACCTCAAAAGCAACGATTTTCTTTTCGTTGATAAAACCGACTATGAGAAGCACAACTGCTGCAAATTCAAAAAAAGTTTTTATTATTTCAAGAAATGTCATATTAAATCCTCCCTGAGAACACTTAAACATTTGTTCTGTGAATTTATTATAGCAGATGAACATTCGTTTGTCAACACAAATGTTCGGTTTTTCGGAATATTTTTCTTCGATTTCATTTTACCACAATATATATGGTTTGTCAACCGCGCTAACCACAATAACTGCTGTTTATGATGTAAATTCTTTAGTGAAATATATTCCTGATTCTGTTAAAATATCACAGATTTTTTCGTTCCCCTTTCTTTGATTTCATTATAGCAAGCGGTTTGTCCCATAAAACGGACTTTCAAAAATCTTTTTAAAAATCTCTCCGTATTGCATTTACGTTTATAATATGGTATTATTGTTTCATTCAATCAAAGGAGATTTATTATGAAAAATATCGGTTATAATGTATGGGGATTTTTCAGGCAGTCAGCAGTTAAAATTCACCTTGCCGTTGCAAAAGCGATTTATAAAATAACAGGCGGCAAACTTCCCAAGTCGCTTTATTGCAGCCGAGCCAATCCCGAAAAAATTGAAACGGATGTTAAAATCATTTCGCAGAATGATTATTCAACCACCATCGCAAAAGTTGATGAAAACGGCAACATCAAGAGTGACGATTTCGTCATTCTTTCAAGCACAGACTTCCATTTTGACGTTGACCACGAAATAAACACCAAAGCAACGGAATGTTTTGTTCGCCACATCAAAGAAACCAAGCCCGACCTTGTTGTGCTTACAGGCGATAACATTCTCTCAAAATATCAGCAGATTGATGCAATTCAGTTTGCAAAAATGATGGAAGAAATCGGCATATACTGGACAGCGGTTTTCGGCAACCCCGAAACCCGCGAAGACAGAGGCTTCTATAAATGGCTTCTTATGAAAAGCTTCGTTGATTATGACCATTGCCTTTGCAAATTCGGCCCCGATGAACTTTTCGGTTACGGCAACTTTACCATAAACATTCTCGGCGAAGGCGGCAAGCTCAAAAAATCGCTCTTCTTCTTCGATTCAGGCCGAGATATTCTTGACAGAGACAGAAAAAAATACGGCATTCCCGCCGATATGCGCGGCTACGATTTCCTCAAAAACGAACAGATTGATTTTTACAGAAACGAATGCGATAAGCTCCGTTCGGAATTCGGTCATTCCGATTCGTTTATGTATTTTCACATTCCTCTCGTTGAATATTCACACGCTTTCAAAGAAGATGAAAACGGAAAATTCATACCCTCGGGCGAATGCGAAATTCTTTTCGGCGAGCAGTGCGAAAGCGTAGGCTCATCATACCACAACAGCGGAATGTTTGACGCAATTCTCGAAAAGGGAGGTCAGGCTGTTTTCTGCGGTCACGACCATGTTAACGATTGGTGCGCAATTTATAAAGGCGTGCATCTTTGCTATAACCTTCCCGGCGGATACGCGGTTTACAATATGGGCACAAAATTCGGCAAACCCGAAACGGAATGGGTTGAGGGCGTAACGCTCACAACAATTCATAACGACGGCTCATTTGATATCCGTCACAGATACAACAAAATCTTTCTTTAATTAAGAAAACGGCTTACATCGGTTGATGTAAGCCGTTCTTTTATTTTGTATAGTTCTTTACAAGCGTTTTATAATGATTTCCTTTGTCTTCAAAATCCTTATATACATTATAGCTTGAAGCAGCGGGCGACATTATGCAGCTTTTGCCTTCACGGGTATATCTGAATGCGGCATCAACAGCCTGCTCCATATCCTCTGCAATAACAATATTTTTTGTGCTCCCTCTTTCAAGAAGAGTGTTGCAGATGTTTGTTCCCGTATCGGGCAGACCGATAAGATTTTTTATTCTGCTGCTTTCAAGATATTTCACGAAGCCCGAATAATCAATTCCTCTGTCCATTCCGCCGAAAATGAGAGTGTCAACATCGCCGAGAGCCTCAACCGCACATTCAACAGCGTGAGGTATGGTTGCAATCGCATCGTTATAGAATTTTATTCCGTGATATACTCCGATGGGCTCCATACGGTTTTCAATTCCTCTGAAATTTTCAACAGCCGCAAGAATATCGCTGTCTGACACTCCGAGGCATCTCGCCGCAGTTGCGGCAAGGCACACATTCTGCCTGTTATGAAGACCTCTGAGCCTTTCGTTGGCGGCGGCAGCCTCAATAATTTTCTCGTCACCCTTACCGCCGTCAAGGCATACCTTGATGACCGATGCGCAGGTATTTGAGAAATTATAGTATAAATCAAAATCCTGCTGGGCGTTGCAGATGAAATAATCACAACCTGTCTGATGGCGGATAATATTAAGCTTTGCGGCAACATAGCCCTTGAATCCGTTATAGTGGTCAAGATGCTCGGGATAAATATTGGTCATAACCGCAATATGAGGCGATGCGGTTGTGAATTCAAGCTGGTGCGACGACATTTCGATAACCGCAACCTCGCTCTCACCCTCTGCAAGATTATCAAGCACAGGCACGCCGATGTTGCCTATAAGGCACGCAGTTTTGCCCGATTGCTTCACCATTTCATAGATAAGTGTTGATGTTGTGGTTTTGCCTTTTGTTCCCGTAACTCCGACACAGATGCACTTTGAAAAACGAAGGAACAAATCCGTCTGGCAGGTAACTTCAACACCCTCAGGCACCGTCACATCTCTGAAAGACATACCCGGAGTTTTGATAACGGTATCATATTCGCTCATTGCGTCAAGATAATTTTCGCCGCAATAAAGCGTAACATTAGGGTCGTGAATTTCAAGCTCGCGGCGGTCTGCAATGCCTATATGCTTATCGGGCAGATTGCGCCTGATAACATCATATGTTGAGCGTCCCTCTCTTCCGAAGCCGAGAATAAGCACCTTTCGCTCATTGAAATATTCAATCAACTGCTGAAACATAACTATGCATCCCCTTTATTTTTACAAGGGTATATTATACCAAATCTTTTTTGAATTTGCAAGAAAAAAGGGGATGTTCTCTTTGAAACATCCCCTGAAAAAACAATTTTATCAGAAACCGAAGTTGATGTAGAGCCACTCGCCAACTGCTGCCCAGATGGGATTCCAAACGGGAGCAAAGAAAGTGAGAAGAGTAGCAATCCAATCAAAATCAAGAGTTTTGATATCGAACTCTGTAAGCATTTTCATAAATGTGTAGATGAGAGTTTCGAGACCTGTGAAATCGATATTCATTGTTTTTGTCCCCCTTTTTATTATGTACACAGTTTTTCTGCACAACTATTATAAACGAATATGCGAAAGTTGTCAACTGCTAATAAATTAACAAATTGTAACATCAGGCATAAAAATTCTGACCCGCATACACGTTATAGCTTTCATTTCCGTTGACCATACATACTCCGACATAGCGGTATTGGGTGTCGAGCAGATTTTTTCTGTGGCCCGAAGAGTTATACCAGCCGTCAACCATACCGAAAGCGTCAAGATAACCCGCCGCAAGATTTTCGCCGCAGGAAGTGTATGCAATTCCGCTGTCACGCATTCTCTGAGAGCTTGTCACTCCCTCGGGCGTGTTATGGCTGAAATAGTTTCTTGCCGCCATATCTTTGCAATGGTTTCTCACGCATTCTGCGGCTTTCTCGCTGTGCTCAAGAGCATAAATTCCGTTTTTGGCACGCACCGCATTTGTTGTGTGAAAAATCAGCCTTTCCTGACCGTCAAGAGAAGTCAGCTCATGCGGATAATAGCCGAATCCGCCGAAGCTTGCTCTGAAGGCGTATGCCTTCTCCCCTTGCTTGCCGTCTTTATAAACCGAAACTTCAATCTCAGAAAAAGCGTTTTCTCCTCCCGCACGAAGAGAATATGAGCTCTCACCGTCGGTCACAATCGCATCATCCGAAACCGTATAGAACGAAAAGAATTTTCCGTTGAGAAGCTGAAAAACACAGAACTCACCGTATTTTTCGGCATACACAAGGCTTTTTACCGTGCCGCCCGAAGAAAGATTTTCGCTCACCGTTTCGCTCGGATTGCCGAGCACACGGGTGATACTCTGCATATCACAGCCGAAGTTTATTTTGTTCAGCCCGATTATAACGCTTTCTTCCTTCTGCACGGGAAGGGTTGTTTCCTTCTGCGTTGTTGTTACGGGTTTTGTTGTCTGAACTACCGTTGTTTTTTGTGAGGTTGTAACCCTTTGGGTTGTTGCGGGCTTCTGTGTTGTTATAATCATCCCGACCGTTGTCTGCTTTTGAGTTGAAGTTACCCTTTGAGCGGTTGTGTTTTGCCGCGAAGTTGTCGTTTTTTTCGGTAACGTTGCCTTTTCTGTTAAAACCGCAACGGTTGTTTTTTCTGTCTCCGATTCTTTTGAACTTTGAGAAACGGTTGTTTTCTTTATCAATGCGGCATCTGTTTCAGAATGGAATTCTCTCGCCGTTGTTGTTTCGCACACGGTTGATTGCGTTTCGGGCTGCCGATTTTTTTCAAAACCCGCACAGCCTCCAAGCAAAAGAAAAACAAGCAGAAGAGATGCCGTTTGTTTTATTCTGTTTTTCATTCCACGCAATATTTCTGATAGCGGTCTATCATCGTCACATCGGCCACAAGCTCAAAATAAAGCCCGTCTGCCCTGTATTCTTCAACATTTA
Organism: Acutalibacteraceae bacterium; assembly: GCA_045613625.1. GTDB lineage: Bacteria > Bacillota > Clostridia > Oscillospirales > Acutalibacteraceae > CAG-177. The sequence goes on from JAZLBI010000022.1 coordinate 6,874, forward strand.
TAACGCTGTCTTTGCGAAGCACAGCCGCCGCACTGCCGTCTGAATAAGGAATAAGCATTTTTGCTCTTGCTCTTGTCGGAGGCAGCGCCTTTGAAATTGCTTCAAGAAGTTTATCAAAGCCCTTTTCTTCAAGAGCGGATATCATAACCGAATTCGGTTCAAAAAGAATATTCTCTTTCGCCTCGGGTCTGTCACACTTGTTGAAAACTGGAATCACGGGTTTACCCGCACAGCCGAGCTCGTCAAGAAGCTCGTTTGTTACGCTGATATGCTCTGAGCATTCTGGGTCGGATGCATCACACACGTTGAGAATAACTTTTGCGCACGCAGCCTCTTCAAGCGTTGACTTGAAGGCTTCAACAAGATGATGCGGAAGTCTGCGGATAAATCCGACGGTGTCGATAAGCATAACCTTTCTGCCGTCGGGCAGGGTAAGCGCTCTTGAGGTTGGGTCAAGAGTTGCAAAAAGCTTATCCTGAGCGAGCACTCCCGCCTGAGTGAGCGCATTCATAAGAGTTGACTTGCCCGCGTTTGTGTAGCCAACGATAACAACGGTTTCAACGCCGTCTTTTTCTCGCCTTGCTCTTGCGAGACCTCTTCTTTTTTCGAGCGCTTCAAATTCTTCTTCAAGAGATTTTATTCTGCGCCTGATATGGCGTTTATCCGATTCAAGTTTTGTTTCACCGGGGCCTCTTGTGCCGATACCGCCGCCGAGCCTTGAAAGTTTTGTTCCCTGACCCGTAAGCCTTGGCAGAGTATAGCGGAGTTGGGCAAGTTCAACCTGCAGTTTACCCTCGTTGCTCCTTGCTCTCTCGGCAAAAATATCAAGTATAAGGGTTGTTCTGTCAACCACTCTTGTTTTTGTTGCTTTTTCAACATTGCGAAGTTGAGCGGGCGAAAGTTCGCTATCCGCAATAACAAGGTCTATCTCGTTGTTATCGCAGAATTCGGCAAGTTCTT
>JAZLBI010000023.1:0-1828 GCA_045613625.1 Acutalibacteraceae bacterium
CGTCCGAGCAGACTTCTTCAGCAGAGAATCGAAAAGAATAAACCCAATCTCCGAAAAGCGGAAGTTCTTGATGCAAACCCCGAATCAAGAACAATCAAATTCAGCCTTGATGCAGAAACATCGGAAAAGCTGCTCAGAATGTGTGCCGAAAGAGGTCTTTCTGTTCCCTGCGTTCTGATGATGGGGATGAGAAGTGCACTTTCGTCATTCAATAATAATGAAAAAGATATTTCATATAAGATTATGGTTAACCGCCGTGCAACTCTGCTTGATAAAAAAGCAGGCGGCGTAAGAATGCATTTCTACTCAATGAGAAATATTGTTGAGCCTGAAATGTCATTCACCGAAGCGGTAAGAGTTATCGAAGCGGCGCAGAACGATATTTTTGCTCATTCAAACATAAGCCCTATGGAAGCTGTTATTCTCAGACACCTTGCAATGAAAACGGGCACAAGATACACATACGAATGCATAACCTTCTCGTATCATCCGCATTTCCCGATGCCTTATTACGGCGAAGAAATGAAGAAGACAAGCAGAGGCTTCTGGTATAACAACGATTCATCCGTACAGCCTCTTTATCTTACCGTTATGCACAGAAGTAACGACAACGGTCTTGATTTTAATTTTGAATACAGAATTGTGAACAGTCCTCTTGATGAGCTTCATCATTTCTATGACAAAATCCACGATACTCTGCTTATGGGTATTGAAAATCCCGATGTGAAGGTTTCAGAAATTCTTGCAAATATTAAGGAAGATAAGGTGAAATAAAATGGAAAAATTAATCGAACTTATTCTTAACTATGTTGAACCCGATGATGAAATAACAGCAAATACGAACATCAAAGGCGGTCTCGGACTTTCATCTTTTGACCTTGTATGCCTCTCGGAAGAAATTCATGCTGAATTCGGAGTGAAGCTCAATGCCGAAGTTTTCAGAGATTGCGATACCATCGGCAAACTTGCCGACTATCTTGAGGAGCATAAAAATGGCTAAGTTTACAGTAAAGCAGATACCGACTCTTTTTTCGGCATCATTGGGACTTGCGGAACTTGCAAAGCTGAAATTTTACAGCAAAAGAGCAAATAAAATGCAAGAAAAACTTTTGCTTTCTCTTATGAAGAAAAACAAGTCAACCGTTTACGGCAAAGAAAACAATTTCAAAGACGTACATTCGGTTGAGGACTATCAGAAAATTGTTCCGCTTACATATTACGAGGATTATGCAGATTACGTTCAGCGCATGATGAAGGGCGAAAAAGGTCTTATCACAAACGCATATTACCGCAGATTTGCCGCTTCTTCGGGAAGCACGGGGAAGGCAAAAATCATTCCTCTTTCCGCAAAGTCGGAGTGGGTTTGCCAGTGTTTCGGATTCAGTGCACCCGTTGGCAGTGCATTTAATTATTTCAGAAAACAGGGCAGACTGATGCCGCCGCAGAAAGGTCTCAACACCGCAGAAATTGGTTGTGAAAAACTTGAAAGCGGTAAAAGTGTCAGTTGTATTTCTTCTGTCCCTCTTCTTAATCTCAAACCCTTAGTGCCGATTTTTGCAAGTTCACCCAAGGAATTGCAGTTTGTTGATGATGACACAAAAATGGATTCGCACTACCTGAAACTGCGCTTTGCATTGATAAAAAAGGATATCAGCTATCTCACAACAATTTTCATCACAACACTTGAATCAATGTTTTTCTATATGGAAGAGAATTGGGAGATGCTTTGCAATGATATAGAAAAGGGCGTAATCAACCCCGATATTGAATGTCCGCCCGAAATGCGTGCAAAGCTTGAAAAAAGGCTCAAGCCCGACCCCAAGCGTGC
>JAZLBI010000024.1:0-7020 GCA_045613625.1 Acutalibacteraceae bacterium
ATGGTTGATATGGTTGCTCTGTGCGCCTGCGGAAGCCATAATGGTTGTATCCGAAATGGGTGAGCAGTGGTCGCCGCAAACTGCGCCTGCCATACAAGCTGAAATTGAAACAATCATAAGAGGATCGCTTGCAGGGAATACGCTGAGAACGATGGGGATGAGAATACCGAATGTGCCCCATGATGTGCCTGTTGCAAACGAAAGACCAACAGCGATAAGGAAGATGATTGCGGGAAGGAGCATCTGAAGTGCGCCTGCGCTGCCTTCAACAAGCTGTGAAATGAAGATCTTTGCTCCGAGGCTGTCTGTCATAGCCTTGAGAGTCCATGCACAGGTAAGAATGAGAATAGCGGGAACCATTGCCTTGAAGCCTTCGGGAAGCGAACCCATCGCATCCTTGAAGCTGATAACTCTTCTGATAAGAAGATAAACAACGGTGAATACAAATGCGATTGCCGAACCGATAACAAGGCCAACCGATGCATCTGAATTTGAGAATGCGTCGATGAAATTTTCGCCGCTGAAGAATCCGCCCGAATAAATCATACCGAATACGCAGGCAATGATAAGAACAACAACGGGAACGATAAGGTCAATAACCTTGCCCTTGGGATTAGCGTCAACATCATCGTTTGATACACGGTCGCCCGTTGTGAAGAGATCGCCTTTTTCAAGAGCATTCTTTTCGTGAAGCTTCATCGGGCCGTAATCAAGCTTTGAAACAGCAAGAACAATCATCATAACGATTGTGAAAATTGCGTAGAAGTTATAGGGAATTGCGCTGATGAAAAGGCTGATGCCGCTTTCTGCGCCCGCGCCCTTTGCGAAGCCTGCAACAGCTGCTGCCCATGATGAAATGGGAGCGATGATGCAGATGGGAGCTGCAGTAGCATCGATAAGATAAGCAAGCTTTGCTCTCGAAACCTTCTTTTCGTCGCAAACAGGTCTCATAACCGAACCAACGGTAAGGCAATTGAAATAGTCATCGATGAAGATAAGGCAACCGAGAAGAATTGTTGCAAGCTGAGCGCCTGTTCTTGACTTGATATGCTTTGAAGCCCATCTGCCGAAAGCTGCCGAGCCGCCCGCCTTGTTCATCATTGCAACAAGTGCACCGAGAAGAACAAGGAAAACGATAATACCCATATTGTAGCTGTCTGAAAGGCTTGCAACAAACCCACCAAACAGAACATGGTTTATTGCAGTTTCAAAATTGCCGCCCGCATAGATGAAGCCGCCGGCAACGATACCGATGATAAGGGATGAATAAACCTCTTTCGTGATAAGAGCAAGAAGAATTGCAATGATGGGAGGAACAAGAGCCCAGATTGTTGCATATTTGCTGATGCTCTCACGAACTTTTGCAATAGCCGAAGCTATGTTCGTTTTGAAATCGGGGTCATTTGTGAGGTTATCTGCATATGAATCAACATAAGCATGAGCGCCCTCACCGTCGTCAAGGTCATATTCTGCAATCTCGCCGTCAATGTCAACAGAAACAACATTTGCGGGAGCTGCTGCAGCAACTTCTTCTGCTGTTGCAAAGCCCATTGTGCAGAAAAGCGAACCGATTATGGCAATAACCATAATAAATGCAAAAAGTTTTCTTTTGCGTGTCATTTTTTTACCTCCGTAAATTTATTGAAATAAAAAACTCCGATATACACGGCTGCATATCGGAGCATAAATCCATAATAATATCAAAGATATTTCAGATAGCTCTCCACAAAACCGTGACAGTCTGCTGCATATTCTGCATCAGCCCAGCAAACACCTTTTTCGGGCAAGGTGCAAGCTTCGGCGAAAGTTCCTTTCATCTATTCCGAATACCCGCTGAGAAATAGGCTACTTTTAACTTCCGCACCTCTATCATTGCTTTTATTTATACTTTGATATTAAACTAATACTATTTTTTTGTCAAGAAAAAATTATCGGTTTTTCAACAGCTCGGCTATTTTTTCGCTCAGATTCGCCAAATCGTTCATATCCATGCTCTCTGCTCTGACCGAAGGCTCAAAACCGCACTCTTCAATCGCCTTTATAACAACATCCTTCGGAATGCCCGAGCCCGAGCTGATTGAATTCGCCGCTGTTTTTCTTCGCTGACCGAAGGCGGCGTGCACCATTTTAAAGAAAAGCGCTTCATCTGAAATCTCAATTTCAGGTTCTTTTCTTATATCCATCCTTATAACTGCGCTGTCAACCTTGGGGGCAGGCATAAACGAGCCCGATGAAACATCAAAAAGCTTCTTTGCGTTTGCGTAATAATCAACCGCAACCGTAACAGCGCCCGACAGTCTGCTTCCGACGGGAGCGCAGAGCCTCTGAGCCGCCTCTTTCTGCACCATAACCGTAACTGCTTCAATAGGCAATCTGCTCTCAAGCAAAGCCATAATAACTGGCGATGTAATATAATAGGGCAGATTTGCGCAAACATAAACGGGCATACCGTCAAATTTTTCTTTTATAAGTGCGGCAAGGTCTGTTTTGAGCACATCCTGATTGATTATTTCTATGTTGTCAAAATCCTTAAGCGTTTCATCAAGAATAGGCAGAAGCTTTGTGTCAATTTCAATAACAACAACCTTCTTCGCTCTCTTTGCAAGTTCTGCAGTGAGCACACCTATACCCGCACCGATTTCAATTACGCCGCAGTTTTCGTCAATTCCGCTCTCCTCTGCCATACGGGGGCAGACCGACGGATTGATAATGAAATTCTGACCGAGAGCCTTCGAAAAATGAAATCCGTGACGGCCGAGAATATCTTTCACTGTTCCTATATCCGTTAAATTATACATCACAGCAACCTCGTATCATTAATAATAAGCTCAAAATCGCAGCCGAGAAATGCGGCGGATTTTTTGCAAAGCACCATTCTTTCAAGGAATATTTCAAAATATTCCATAACGGGACAAATCTGAGTGTCAATTTTCAAAGTAAGCTTTATCAATTTTTCGTCGTTGCTTACTTCAAGCTCAGAATCAAAAACAGCATAATTCACTCTGTCGTGAATATCATAGCCAACCGTGTTTTTGTTGCGCACTCTCGATGTGCGCACATCGCTTTTATCCGCAAGGATAAGTGCGGCGGCAAGCGGAGTAACGGGTGCGGCTGTTTTCTCGTCGTGATGGCCGATTGCGGTTATAACGTCAATAACCTCCTGCGGTGGGAAACCCCTTGCATTAAGCAAACCGAACGCAAGAAATGCGCCGTTGTGCGCGTGGTCATAGCGGTTGACCGTGCTGCCTATATCGTGAAGCAATCCCGCAATTTTCGCAAGCTCGCATTCTCTTTCACCGTAGCCGAGAATTTCAAGGATTCTGCTCGCATCCGTGCCCGTTTTAACGGCGTGAGCCATTCCGTGCTCCGTGTAACCGATAGCGCCGAGCACATCATTTGCGGCATTTATATACATTATTATTTCGCTGTCTTTTCTCAAATTTTCATAACTTAACAAAAAACACACATCCTTTTAAATAAATATTGTTTACACTTCCGTTGATTTTATGATGAAATATAATTATAATAGTATGGTAGAATTATAATGGAGGGATATTGCAATGTCAATTCTCGTTACAGGCGGCGCCGGCTTCATCGGCTCACACACCTGCGTTGAACTTCTCAATGCGGGCTATGATACTATTATACTTGATAATCTCTGCAACAGCAAGAGCGAAAGTGTAAAACGCATCAAAGAAATCACGGGTAAAGATGTTAAATTTTACGAATGCGACATCCGTGACCGTGAAGGACTTGATAAAATCTTTGCAGAAAACAATATTGATGCGGTTATTCATTTCGCAGGTCTCAAAGCTGTCGGCGAAAGCTGCGCAAAACCCCTTGAATATTATGATAACAACATTGGCGGAACGGTTATCCTTTGCCAGGCTATGGCTGCTGCAGGCTGCAAAAAAATAGTTTTCAGCTCATCGGCAACCGTTTACGGCAGCGAAAACCCCTCTCCTCTCAAAGAGGATATGCCTGAAGGTAAAACCACAAATCCCTATGGCACAACCAAGCTCTACATAGAAAGAATTCTCAAAGATCTTTATTCATCCGATAACGAATGGAGCATCACCCTTCTTCGTTATTTCAACCCCATCGGTGCTCACAAGAGCGGCAGAATCGGCGAAGACCCCAACGGAATCCCCAACAACCTTGTTCCCTATATTGCTCAGGTTGCAATCGGAAGAAGAGAAGCTCTCAATGTTTTCGGCGACGACTACGACACACCCGACGGCACTGGCGTTCGCGACTATATCCACGTTGTTGACCTTGCTCTCGGCCATCTCAAGGCTGTTGAAAAGGTGCTCGGTGAAAACGGTTGCTTCACTTATAATCTCGGCACAGGTAACGGCTACAGCGTTCTCGATGTTGTGAAAGCATTTGAAAAAGCTTGCGGCAAACCCGTTAAATATGTTGTTGCGCCCCGCAGACCCGGCGATATCGCAACCTGCTATTCAGACCCCTCAAAGGCTAAGGAAGAGCTCGGTTGGGAAGCAACAAGAGGAATCGACGAAATGTGCGAAGATTCATGGCGCTGGCAGTCACAGAACCCCAACGGTTTCGAGGCATAATTATGCAGAACTATATATGGGATTTTGACGGTATGCTTTTTGACAGCTATCCGCATATAACCTCAGCGTTTCTCAAAGCTCTCAGAGAAAACGGCAGGGATGAAGATTACGATGAGGCAAAAGCCCTTCTCGAAATCACCTATGCAACCGCTTTTGAGCATTATAATGTGACCGAAGAAGAAAAAGCGGCATTCCGTGAGCATGAGCATAATTATGCTCTTCGCCCGATTGCTCTCCCCTTCGAAAACACATATAAAACACTCGAAACTCTTTTCAACAACGGCAAGAAGCATTTTTTATATACTCACAGAGGCAAGGAATCGTCTCAGCATTATCTTGAAGAGCACGGAATGACAAAATTCTTCACGGGATTTGTTGATTCGTCAATGAACTTCCCCCTTAAACCCGCACCTGACGCGGTGAACTGGATTTGCGAAACCTATAATCTCGATAAAAGCGAAACAATAATGATAGGCGACAGAGAGATTGATGTGCTCTCAGGCAAAAACGCAGGCACATACGGTTGCCTTTTCACAAAAAAAGACGGCGTTGACTCCGCCGCAGATTATATCGTGAAAGATATTATCGAAATTCTTGATATCAAATAAACGGAGGCAATTATGAAGGCTGTTATAACTGTTATCGGCAAGGATATGGTTGGTATTCTTGCAAAAATTTCAACAGAATGCTGCAACCATAACATCAACGTTCTTGAAGTTACCCAGTCAATTCTTCAGGATATGTTTGCGATGATAATGATGGTTGATATCTCAAAAGCCGATATTCCTTTCACCGAATTTTCGGATATGCTCGGCAAAACGGGCGAAGAAATGGGTCTTTCAATCCACGCAATGCACGAAGATATCTTCAACGCCATGCACACAATATGAGGTGACACAATGCTTAACGCAAGAGATATTCTCGAAACAATAACCATGATTCAGGACGAACACCTCGATGTCCGTACCATAACAATGGGAATTTCGCTTCTCGACTGTTGCCACAGCGATATCGATGTTATGTGTGAGCGTGTTTACGACAAAATAACACGCTATGCAAAAGACCTCGTAAAAACAGGCGAACAGATTGAGAAGGAATTCGGCATTCCCATCATCAACAAGCGTATTTCGGTCACTCCCGCGGCAATGATTCTTGCATCCTGCGAAAACAAGGACGCAGTGAAGCTTGCAAAAACTCTTGAAAAAGCGGCTGTTGCCTGCGGAGTTAATTTTCTCGGCGGTTTCTCAGCTCTTGTTCAGAAGGGGTTCGGCCCCGGCGATAAAGAGCTCATCGAAGCCATTCCCGAAGCTCTCAGCGTAACCGACCATATCTGTTCATCAGTCAACATCGGTTCAACAAAGGCGGGCATCAATATGGATGCCGTTGCTCTTATGGGCAAGGTTGTAAGAAAAAGTGCAGAACTCACTGCAGACAGAGATTGCATCGGCCCCGCAAAGCTTGTTGTATTCTGCAACGCACCCGAAGATAACCCGTTTATGGCGGGCGCATTCCACGGCGCAGGCGAGCCCGATTGCGTTATCAACGTTGGCGTTTCAGGCCCAGGCGTTGTCAGAGCGGCGCTTGCAAAGGCAGGCGACTGCGACCTTACCGCTGTTGCAGTCCTCATAAAGAAAACCGCATTCAAAAACACCTGTATGGGTCAGCTTGTTGCAAGCGAAGCTTCGCGCAGGCTCGGAGTGCCCTTCGGCATTGTTGACCTTTCGCTCGCTCCCACCCCCGCAATCGGCGACTCGGTTGCATATATTCTCGAAGAAATGGGTCTTGAGTGCTGCGGATGCCACGGCACAACAGCGGCGCATGCTCTTCTCAACGATGCGGTTAAAAAAGGCGGCGTAATGGCTTCGTCACACGTTGGCGGACTTTCGGGCGCATTCATCCCCGTAACGGAAGATGCGGGTATGATTCATGCGGCAAGATGCGGCGCACTCAGCCTTAATAAACTTGAAGCAATGACAGCCGTTTGCTCGGTTGGCCTTGATATGATTAACATTCCGGGCGACACACCCGCAGAGGTTATCTCTGCAATCATCGCAGACGAAGCGGCAATCGGTATGGTCAACTCAAAAACAACCGCTGTAAGAGTTATCCCTGCAATCGGCAAAAATGTTGGCGATGAACTCAGCTTCGGCGGGCTTCTCGGAAGCGGCCCCGTAATGCCCCTCTCAACCTATTCCCCCGCAAAATTCATTAACAGAGGCGGCAGAATCCCCGCTCCGATGCAGAGCCTTAAAAACTGATTAAAAAGGCAGCCTCAACGGCTGCCTTTTTTTATTTATAACAAAAAATCCCGCCGTACCGAAGTACAGCGGGCAATTTTTTAAAATCAGTCACTTGTATAGGGAAGAAGAGCAATCTGACGAGCACGCTTGATAGCGGTTGTCAATTCACGCTGATGCTTAGCGCAAGTGCCTGTTGTTCTGCG
>JAZLBI010000025.1:0-11298 GCA_045613625.1 Acutalibacteraceae bacterium
AGGTATGAGATGCCTTCGCTCTTGAGTGCGATTCCGGGGCTTGAGCTTGAAGTCATAGCTCTTTTGCCTGCTGCTGCAGCGCCGTAAATCATATTGATAGCGGCAACTTCGCTTTCAGCCTGAAGGAATGTACCGCCGATAACGGGCATTCTTTTTGCCATATATGCGGCGATTTCTGTTTGAGGTGTTATGGGGTAACCGAAGTAGTGGCGGCAGCCTGCCATAATAGCGGCTTCGGCAAGAGCTTCGTTACCTTTCATCAAAACTTTTTCAGCCATTTCTATTCTCCTTACTTTTCAACGGTAATAACGCAGTCGGGGCACATTGTTGCGCAGAATGCGCAGCCGATGCAAGCTGACTGGTCTGTGATGCCTGCGGGATGATATCCCTTGGCGTTGATTTCATCCTTGAGCAATGCCACAATCTTCTTGGGGCAAGCACCGACGCAAAGACCGCAGCCCTTGCAAAGGTCGGTATTAAAGGTTACTTTTGCCATAAATCTTCCTCCTGTTTTGCCCACGATTGCTTAACATAAAGCTTTATCGCGGTGCAGTTAACAACTTTTTCTTTGAGTTTATCGTATAAATCTTCTTTTACGGTTGTCATTCTTATGGGCAGACCGCTCGCTTTTGAAATTTCATTTGCATAGTCAACAGAAGAAAGAACGGTTTCTTCATCTGTTTCATCTCCGAGATTGGAGTTGTTGACAATACCTGTGAATTTCATTTGGCAGGCTGTTTCGATCTCCTGCATAACAGCAAGGGTTGATGCGCAGTCACGCGTAAGAGGTCTGAATTTGTTGATAATAAGAAGCAGTTCATAATCGTTTTCGCCGAGAATGGCAGGGGCGTATCTTCCCATTGCGAGAGCGCCTCTGTCATCACCGCCAACATCGATAACCGCTCTGAGCGATTTATCATCGATTATTGAATAAGCTTCGGATGGCATTGCGGGAACATCAACATTTGTGTTTGCATACTCTGAAGAAATGAGATGAATTCCTCTTTCTTCAAGCTGTTTTTCGCTGTCCTTTGACCTGAAATAGGGGTTAACAATGTCAAGGTCAGCTATAACAACTTTATCGAAATTTTCTTTCAGCATAAGAGCGTAGTTAACAGCAATGTTGGTTTTTCCGCTGCCGTAATGACCCGCAAAAAGAGTTATTCTTTTGCTTACCATAGATTAAAGAACTGTTACCCAGCCGAACTTGTCTTCGCAAGTGCCGCCCTGAATGCCTGTTACGGTATCATAGAGTTTCTGGCTGATTTCGCCGATGTTGCCGCCGTTGATGGTCATAACATCATCCTTGTAGCGAAGTTTGCCGACGGGTGAAATAACAGCTGCAGTGCCTGTGCCGAAGCATTCTTCAAGAGTGCCGTTCTTCTGTGCTTCAAGAAGCTCTTCAACTGAAATCTTTCTTTCTTCAACCGGAAGACCCCAGCTCTTGCAAAGCTCGATAACCGAGTTTCTTGTGATACCGGGAAGAATGCTGCCGTTGAGCATGGGAGTTACGATTGTTCCGTTAATCTTGAAGAAGATGTTCATTGCGCCAACTTCTTCAATGTATTTTCTCTCAACACCGTCAAGCCAGAGAACCTGTGAATAGCCGTCGTCGTGAGCTTTAACCTGAGCTGCAAGGCTTGCTGCGTAGTTACCGCCTGTTTTTGCAAAGCCCATACCGCCTTTAACAGCTCTTACATAGTCATCTTCAATCCAGATACCTACGGGAGCAAGACCGCTTGAGTAATAAGCGCCTGAAGGTGAAAGGATTACGATGAAGAGATATGTTTTTGAAGGAGCAACTCCGAGGAAATCGTCTGTTGCGATGATGAAGGGACGGATGTAAAGTGATGTGCCGGGAGCAGAGGGAATCCAATCACGGTCAACATTAACAATTTCGCTTACAGCCTGAACAAAATCCTCAACGGGAAGTTCGGGGATGCAAAGACGCTTGTTTGTGTCGTTTGTTCTCTTGGCGTTCATTTCGGGTCTGAAAAGACGAACTTCGCCGTCAGCGCCCTTGTAAGCCTTGAGACCTTCAAACATTTCCTGACCATAGTGGAAAACCATGCAAGCGGGTGAGAGTGAAAGATTCTGATAAGGAACGATGCGGGGATCGTGCCAACCCTGACCCTCTGTATAGTTCATAATAAACATATGGTCGGTGAAAATTTTTCCGAAGCCGAGATTGTTTTCGTCGGGCTTCTGCTTGGGAGAGGTTGTTCTCTCGATTTTAATATTTAACATATATAACACCCTTTCGGTAATTTAATCTTTGGTAAGTCCTAATTTTTCTGCAAAGCTTTCTCTCATTTTGTATTTGAGGATTTTGCCTGCTGCGTTTTTGGGGAAGTCTTTTACGAATTCGATATAGCGGGGAACTTTGTGCCTTGCCATATGTGACATGATATAGTCTTTCATTTCTTCCTCGGTCATCGAACAGCCTTCTTTGAGAATAATGCAAGCCATAATCTCTTCGCCGTATCTCTTATCGGGAACGCCGATAACCTGAACATCCTGAACGGATTCGTGAGTGAAAATGAATTCCTCAATTTCACGCGGATAAATGTTTTCGCCGCCGCGGATAATCATATCTTTAAGTCGACCCATGATGAGATAATATCCGTCAGGTCGTCTGCAGGCGATATCGCCGCTGTGAAGCCAGCCGTCTTTATCAATTGCAGCTTCGGTAGCTTTGGCCATTTTATAATAGCCCTTCATTATGTTGTATCCTCTTGCAACGAATTCGCCGTTTTCGCCGTCAGGAAGTTCTTCGCCTGTTTCAGGGTCGATGATTTTGCATTCAACATTCGGGAATGCGCTGCCGACGGTTTCGGTTCTGTCTTCAAGAGATTCGTTAACTTCGCCCATTGTGCATCCGGGTGAAGCTTCGGTCTGACCGTAAACGCTGATAATCTCTGTCATATTCATTTCTGCTGCCGCACGCTTCATAAGATCGGGCGGGCAGTTTGCGCCTGCCATAATACCCGTTCTCATATATGAGAAATCTGTTTTGCTGGAATCTTCGTGCTGGTACATTGCAATGAACATTGTGGGAACGCCGTTGAAGCAAGTGATGTGTTCCTGGTTAATGCAGGCAAGAGATGACTTGGCCGAGAAATAAGGCAGGGGGCAGAGTGTTCCGCCGTGGGTCATCATCGATGTCATCGAAAGCACCATACCGAAACAGTGGAACATCGGAACCTGAATCATCATACGGTCTGCGGTTGACATATCCATTCTGTCACCGATGGTCTTGCCGTTGTTAACGATGTTATAGTGAGTGAGCATAACGCCTTTGGGGAAGCCCGTTGTTCCCGAAGTATACTGCATATTCGCAACATCGTGGCAATCAACAGCCGCCGCTCTGCGATATACTTCTTCGATGGGAACTCTGACAGCCATATCCATTGCCTCTTCCCAGGTGAGACATCCCTTCTGACGGTAGCCGACCGTGATAATATTGCGGAGGAAGGGGAGTTTTCTGCAGTGGAGGGGTTTGCCAGGCACTGCAACCTCAAGCTCGGGGCAAAGCTCGGCAATTGACTGAGCATAGTTTGAATCAAGGCAGGATTCAATCGTGATAAGGGTGTGAGTATCAGACTGTCTGAGAAGATACTCGATTTCGTGGATTTTGTATGCTGTGTTAACGGTTACAAGAACAGCGCCGATTTTTGTTGCTGCCCAGAAGGTGATGAACCACTGGGGAAGATTTGTGAGCCAAACGGCAACTTTGTCGCCCGGCTTTACGCCAAGAGCAATAAGCGCTCTTGCGCAGTTATCAACATCGTCGCGGAACTGAGAATATGTTCTTGTGTAGTCAAGTGTTGTGTATTTATAAGCGAGCTGATCGGGGAATTTTTCAACCATCGTGTCAAGCACCTGAGAGAAGGTCTTGTTGATGAGTTTATATTTTTCCCAGACAAACTTGCCGCTTCCGCTTCTGTTTGTGTAGAGAAGCTCTTCGCTTTTCTTTTGGTTATCGTAGTTTGTGATTGCGTTAATAAAGTGGGGAAATACGATATCGGCAATGCCGAAATCCTCCATCTTTTCGGGCTGGCATTCATATGAAAGAAAACCGTCATAATTAACCGAATCAAGAGCTCTTATCATTGTGCCGAGAGGCAGAGTGCCTTCACCGATAAGGCGGTATTTCATTTCGCCGTCTTCAACAACCGAATCCTTGATGTGAACGTGCTTGATATAAGCGCCGAGGTTTGTGATTGTTGTGTCGGGTTCTTCGCCGAAATCTCTGAAGGGATGGTTGATATCCCAAAGGGCGGCGAGATAGTCGCAAGCGAAAACATTGAGAAGATCACGCAGTCTTGAAGTGTCTGCATAAAGACCGACGGTTTCAACAAGAAGAGCAACGTTATCCTGTTCTGCTTTTTCAACAAGTCTGCCGATAAGCGAAATAACAGCAGCATCTTCTGCTTTCTTTTCTGCACCCGTTGCGTAAGCGTGAATTCTGACATAAGGGCATCTGATTCTTGAAGCAATTTCAATTGCGGTTGCAATTTCTTCAAAGCCTTTGTCTGCTTCGCTTTCGTCTGCAATGTTGCAATAAGTATCTATACAGGGGATTGAAATTGATTTTTCGAGAAGTCTGTGAACCGTTGCTGAAGAATTAGCCTTGCTGAACGGCGCATCCGCTCCCGTGAATCTGGTGTCTGTTATATTATGAATTTCAATTCCGCTGAAGCCGAGGTCGTCAGCGGTGTTTATGAATTCTGCCCAGGAAAGATCCTGCCAGCCGTTTGTTGAGAACGAAAGCTTCATACATTTTCCTCCTCATAAACGATTTTGTTGAGCGCATTTACATATGCGATAATGCTTGCGCCGATAATATCGGTTGAAATGCCCTTGCCTGAATAAAGCTTTCCGTTTGAACGCAGCTTAACAAGAGCTTCACCCATTGCTTCGCGGCCTTCAGTGACCGACTGAATCTGGAAATCGTCAAGTTCATAGTGGTGGCCGATAATCTGTTCGATTGTTTTGAACGCCGCATCAACGGGGCCGTCGCCAAGTCCAACGGCTTTGAGTGTTCTGTTGCCTTTTTCAAGGACTATGTTAGCTGTTGATGAAATAAGATTGCCTGAGTTGAGAATATAGCTCTGAACTCTGTATGTGGGGGGCACCTGATGAGCAACCGTTGCGATGATTGCGTCAAGTTCTTTTGCGCCAACCTGTTTTTTGCCCGAAACATTCTTGAATGCTTCGAAAACTTTTGATGTATCGTCTTCGGTGAGTTCATATCCGAGAGAAACGATTGCCTTGCCGACCTTCGCTATATCTGCGGTGTCATCAAGAAGAACGGTGCTTGCGCCTTCCGATGAAACATTGCCGAGCGATGAGCCGCTGTGACTTTCGCTTGTCATTCCGAGAATTCTGCTTGCCGAATGGTTGATTGCCATTGAGTTGACATCATAGCTTACGTCGAGAGTGTGGCCCTTTACCTGAAGCGCTTTCATAACGTGCTCAAGGTTGGGGAGTGCCTCGCTGCCGATGCAGGTTTTTATCTGAGTTGCTCCCGCACCGATGCACGAAAATACACAAGCATTTGCCATATCAAGAGCATTGCTGCATTCTGCACAAACAGTTATGTTTTTTGCGGCGGGAACTGCTTCGTAAAGTTCGTTGATAAGAGCGGCAAACTCTGAGGGGAGAAGTGCGCCTGCTGTGTCGCAAACGGTAACGGTTTTTGCTCCGCTTTCGATAGCCGCTTTTACTGCTTCGAAAAGATAAGCTTTATCTGCTCTTGTTGCATCAACAGCCGCAAATTCAACATCGTTGCAGAGCGATGCGCAATGAGCGGTAAGAGTTGAGATAAGCTCAAGCATCTTAGCAGGTTTTTTATGATAAAAATATTCCATCTGAACAGCCGATACGGGAAGCGAAACAAGAAGTCTGGGCTTTTTTGCCGCAGCAACGGATTTCATTGCTCTGTCTGCTTCTTCAACCGAACTGCCGACGGGGCAGGATAGAATGCTGTTCTGTAGGAGGGGGCTTATAGTGCGCAATACAAGTGTGTCAATTTTCTCATCCGAAATGGGAGCAGCTTCAATAACATCGATTGAAAGCTTATCAAGAAGCTTTGCAATTTCAATTTTTTCTTTGAAACTGAGGGCAATGTTACCCTTTTTTGCACACTCTCTGAGTGTTGCGTCTGCGATCGTGATTTTTTTCATAATGAATCTCTCCTTTTGAACAGCATAGCCTTGCTGAATAAAATAACACTTATGCACTATAAGTTTTCTATATATTATATATAAAAGAGTTACCAAAGTCAATGAGCAAAACATACATTAAGATGATTAAAAATAAAATCATATATTGGCACAATTCACAGTAAAATGTGTGAATTTAATATGTGCAGATTGCACAGTGTATTTCATCGGAATTTGTTTATTTTAGAAATAATATTTTTGTTGTTTATTGACATCGGAAACAAAATGATATAGATTAATTGTATAAAATTTTTGGAGTGATAATATGGTACAGGTTGTTGCCGCGCTTATACGGGACGGAGATAAATTTATGATTTTTCAGCGCCCCGTAACAAAAACAAGGGCTTATCAATGGGAGTTTGTGGGCGGAAAGGTTGAAGCGGGCGAAACTCTTGAAGAGGCACTTATCCGTGAATGCCGCGAAGAAATAGGCGTAACCGTTAAGGTCGGAGATGTTTTTATGGAGGTTGACCACGAATATCCCGATATAACGATTCATCTGACTCTTTTTAATGCTGAAATAGAAGAGGGTATTCCTCAGAAGCTTGAGCATAATGATATAAGATGCATAACTCCCGATGAAATTCCGCAATACAGATTCTGCCCCGCAGACGATGAGATTCTCAAGAAAATCAAGGAGGAATTCTGATGGTTCTTTTTGTTGAATATCCGAAATGCACAACTTGTCAGAAGGCTAAGAAATGGCTTGATGAGAACGGAATTGAATATACAGACCGCCACATCAAAGAAGAGAACCCAGGCTTTGATGAGCTTCGTGAATGGCATTCAAAAAGCGGGCTTGAACTGAAAAAATTCTTCAACACAAGCGGTTTGCTTTATAAATCAATGGAGCTTAAAGATAAGCTTCCCGCAATGTCTGACGAAGAAAAAATAAAACTTCTTTCAACTGACGGTATGCTCGTTAAAAGACCGTTGCTTATAACCGAAAACACCGTTCTTGTCGGTTTCAAACCTGCCGAGTGGGAAAAACTCAAATGAAAAAAGCATCTCTTTCAAATCTGAAAGGGATGCTTTCTTTGTTAAATATATCTGACTGTGTTTTTCTTGCCCGTATAAAGCTGTGCATCATCTCTTCTGCCGTACCATATGCATACTCTTGCATATTCATCTCGGCTTGTGAAGGTTTCACCTTCAATGCTGAGGGTGATATCTTTCTTTTCGAGAGGTGCATATGAATCGGCATAAATACGGTTGAAATAGCCGTAAAAATCATACTTGCTTGAAATTTCAGGATTATCTTTTTGAGGCTGCTTGATAATATCCTTCTGATAGGCGAGCAATGCATCGGTAACATCTTCATCTGCAACGAAACCTTTGGCGAAACTTGCAAATTCATTATAGAATGCATCAAGCTCTCCCGAAAGTCGGAAGAAGATATATTCTTCAAAGCTCCATGTTATGATTTCTTTTTCACCGTAGGGCACGGAGAAGGTGCCTTTGCCTTCGCTGACATCAACCGTAAGCTGTTTCAAATGGGCAAAAGCTCCGCCGCCTGCCGATGAAACAGGCATTGAATCAAGCCAACTGATAAGCTTTTCGTAAAACTCTTTGTATAAAACACCTTTTTCGTGTTTCAGATACATCGCAACAGCTCTTGTGAGGCCGAGGTTATGAAATGCCTGAACGCAGATTGAAAAAATGAAGGAGCGTCGCCAGTCATCGATGTTCATTGCATTTGTTGAAACAATGATATTCGAAAGCTCGCTCACATCATCCGCATTCTGAACGCAGTGATATTGGCTGAACGGAGTTCGAACGGTTTTTATGCCGTATTTTTCTTTGTATTCAGGATTTGCGAGCAGTGAATTCGGCAAAAGCTCGCAAGGATAAATGCCTATGCAAGTGTGCTGACCGCAGTCAAGAAGGGTGCATATTCCGTCTGAGAATGATTCATAGGTTTCCTCAGGGAGACCGAGGATAAGCTCCGAATAAACGGGCACGCCCGCTTCGTTATATCGCACCATAAGATTTTTGAAATGGTCAAGCTCCATATTGCTTCTGCCGATTGCTTCAAGCACAGCGGGAGAAAGACTCTGGAACGAGAGAGTGGGGGATTTTCCGATGTTTTTGCCGAGAAGCTTGCGGCTGATTTCAAAAACAACATCGTCTCGGTTTTTGGTATAATTTGTTTTGAAAACCTGAGGGTATCCGTAGGTGTCGCGGTAGTTGATTATCATATCCGCAATTTCAGTGTCTCTCGGGAAAAGTCCGAAGTTTGCATCTGCGCAGTATACATATTCAACTTTGTTTTTTACCATCCAATCAAGCTCTGCTTTGATTCTTTCAATCGGAAAATGACGCACCTTTGATTTCAGTGCGCCCCAATCGCAGAAGGCGCATTTGTTGGGGCAGCCTCGGTTTGTTTCCCATATGATTGACGGTGAAATTCCCGAATCTTCTATTATCGAATCAAAACAGCCCGAAAGATAGGGGGAAGGATAGTCCTTGATTTCGCAAGGTGCGGTGCGTGGAGTTGAAATGATTTTTTCGCTTTTTCGATAAGAAATATTGTTCACTTCTGAAAGCTCTTTGCCTTCGTGAAGAGCAATAAGCAGGTCTTTGAAAGGCTCTTCACCTTCGCCGTGAATAACGATGTCGCAATACGGCATTTCGTTAAGATTGCTGCCGTCGGGGTTAACGTTATGTCCTCCGAAAAGCACGATGCATTCGGGATATCTCTGTTTGAGCCTGCGGGCAAATTCCTTGTTATATTCCATGTTCCAGATATATGAAGAAAAGCCGACGAGGAAGGGCTCCTCCAGCGAATCTATGGCGCGGTCAATGTTTTCTCTTATGAAAATAAATCTGCCGATATTGTAGTTATCCGCAACTGTTTTATTGTTCCATGCATATGCCGCAAGGCAGCCTGAAGCATAGGGCAGATAAGCTGTTTTTACGGATTCACCGTATACCGCACTAACCTGAACAAAATAGATATTTTTCTTCATTTTTTCACCTGAAACTATAAATGATTTATCGAATAATTATATCACTGAGCCTTGTTTTTGTCAACAAAACCGACAGCGTAAAATTTTGCGAAAATTGTTGAATGAATTGCATTTTTATACTATAATGTAAATATCAAATTACGAAAGAGTTGATAAAATGCCTTATCTTTTTGCCCATTTCAAAGAGAAAATAACTCCTGACGGTGAACAGGTCTATTTCGGTGTCAGCCGTGACGGATATAATTGGGAAAAGCTCAACGGCGGAAATCCCGTGCTGACTGCAAACCTCGGCGAAAAAGGATGCCGCGATATTGAAGTTGTCAGGCTTCACACGGGCGGTTTTATGGTGATAACAACAGATCTCTGCATCGTTTACCGTATGGATGAAAATTATAATGTTGATTGGAAAAAGGTTAACAGCTCAGGCAGTAAGTGCCTCAGAATGTGGAGAACAGATGACCTGATAAATTTTTCCGAAGAAAAACTTGTTCATTTCGGCAGGGATGATTTCGGCTGTATGTGGGCGCCCGAGGTGTTTTTTGATGAAGAAAACGAAGAATATCTTATTCACTGGGGTTCAACCGTTGCCGAAGACAGCTTCACTCATATGTCGATTTATTGCAGCAAAACCAAGGATTTTGAAACTTTTTCAAAGCCTGAGCTTTATTTCACAAAGGATAATGAAATTCTCGATTCGCATATAACAAAGGTTGGCGATACATACCATCTTTTCTATAAAAACGCTCATAATCCTTCAATGAATATGCATGCAACATCGGATAATCTTTACGGTCCTTTTATCCACGATGAAGCTTTTGAAAAAAATATGGATTCCGAAATAAAAAATCCCGGCTCATACGAAGGTCCGACCGTTTATACCTTGCCTGACGGAAAATGGTGTATGATGCTCGATTTCTTCGGCTGTGAGAAAGAAAAAATGGGCTATGTGCCGTTTGTTTCACCGTGTGCGGGAGATATGAACTTTGAGCGAGTGCCTGAAAATTTCAGTTTTCCTTACGGCTTCAAACACGGCAGAGTAATTGAGATAACAAATGAAGAATATGAAAATTTAATTGATTATTACAATTGTATTTGATTAAAAAATATGTTTTTATAAATTTATCGGGAGAGGTTTTGACTTCTTCCGATTTTTTATTGACACAGGATATAAACTGTGATAGAATACATTTAACAATTAGGTTAAATGTTAAACGTTTTTGCAAAGGAGTGATTCTTTGGGAATAAATAATACTCTGAAGGCTCTTGCAGACCCGACAAGAAGAGAAATTCTGAATCTTCTCAAAGGCGGGCGGATGTCAGCGGGGGAGATTGTTGAAAAATTCCCCGTAACGGGGGCGTCGATATCCCGCCATCTTTCGGTGCTTAAAGAAGCCGACCTTATCCGTGACGCAAGAGAAGGAAAGTTCATTTTTTATGAGCTCAACGCATCTGTTCTTGAAGAAATTATGCTTTGGATATCCGAACTGAAAGGAGTGAATATCGATGATAAAAAATAATAAATCAACTCTTGCTATATCATCCGTTGTTATTCTTCTGCCTGCGTTAATCGGATTTATCATCCGTGATAAGTTGCCCGATACAATGAATATTCATTGGAACACCTCGGGTGTGGCAGACGGCACAGGCTCAAAATATTTTGTTATTTTCGGTCTGCCTCTCATTATGCTTGCTTTTCATTGGCTTTGCGTGTTTGTAACTGAAAAAGACCCGAAAAATAAAAATCAGAGCCCCAAAATGCAGAAAATCGTTTTGTGGATTATTCCTTTTATTTCTTGTTTTGTTATGTGCTTTGTTTATTTTTCTGCGTTTGACGTTGATTTTAATCCCATAATTTTTTCTTCTCTTTTGCTTGGTGCATTGTTTATTGCTCTCGGCAACTATATGCCGAAGGTTAAGCAGAATCATACGATGGGTATTAAAATAAAGTGGACACTCGAAAACGAAGAAAACTGGAACAAAACTCACCGTTTGAGCGGATTTTTATATGTTGTTTCAGGCTTTATTATGATTGTGACCGCATTTATGCCTTTAAAAGGGGCAATTTCCTTTATGATTGCGGCAATTGCGGTTGCGGTTATAAT
>JAZLBI010000026.1:0-3680 GCA_045613625.1 Acutalibacteraceae bacterium
GATAATTGTGTTTTCGCCTTCGCAAAGATATTCGGTAATATCCAATTTGAACGAAGAATAGCCGCCGATATGTTTGCCTGCTTTTTTGCCGTTTATATAAACTGTTGTTTCGTAATCAACCGCGCCGAAATGAAGAATAACTCTGCCTTTAAGCTGCTCTGCAGTGATATTTACGGTTCTTTTATACCACACAGCGGGAATAAAATCGGTATATTCGATTCCCGAAAGCTTGCTTTCGGGGCAGAAAGGAACGGGTATTTTTGTTTCCCAATCTTTTCTGTCAATAATGCCTGGATCTTTTTTGCTGTTGCCGAAGTCAAATTCAAAATCCCAATCGCCGTTAAGGTTGAGCCAATTTTCTCTTTCAAACTGAGGCTTCGGGTGTTCGTGTCTGGGTATATTCATTTTTTTCTCCTTATTCTTCAAAAAAATTATCTTCAAGCATTGCCGCAATGCAGTGGTACACGGGCAATGTAAGTTCCTGTATTTTAAATGTTTCCGTTTCGGGAAGTCTGATGCAGATATCACAGGTTTGGCTCAGAATGCTTTCTGATTCGCCTGTTATTCCAACGGATACAATGCCTGCCGCTTTTGCCGCTTTTGCGGCATATACGATATTTTCAGAATTTCCCGATGTGCTGAAACAAAGCAAAACATCGTTTTCTTTTGCGTACGCATAAACCTGCTGAGCAAAAACAAGAGAGGGGACTGCGTCATTTTCGAATGCGGTCATAAGCTCTGAATGAGTGCACAGCGATATTGCGGGAATGCCTTTCTGGAGGTTATCGGCAATGAAGTTGTTATCGAATTTCTGCTTTTCCTGAGCGGAAAGAGGTCTTTTTTTCAGAAATCCCTTCATAAGTTCGCCAACAAAATGTCCGCAGTCGGCTGCTGAGCCGCCATTGCCGCAACAAAGTATTTTGCCGCCGTTTTTTATTCCTTCAGCCATTGAGGAAAAAGCATTATATATATCTTTTTTGCAGCATTCAAGCTCAGGATAGCGCCTGAAAAGTTCATAAAATGCAAGTGCGGTGTTTTCCATTATTTCTTGCCCTCCGCAAACTCTTTTGCAACGCCGATGGCGGCAAAGTCGCCGATTTCATCGCCAAGCATCGCAGGTACTATTTTACAGCATCCTGCGGAAATTTCAAGAGCCTCTTTTTTTATTGTTTCTGTCATGCTTTCAATAAGAAGATGGCCTGAACGCTGAAAAATGCTGCCGATAACTATTCTTTCGGGGTTGAGAATATCAATAAGAATTGAAAGACCGAGGCCGAGTTTTTCACCGCATCTGCGATAAATCGCATTTGCAAGTTTATCTCCGTTCGTTGCGGCTTCAGCTATTGTTTTTGCCGTGACATTATCGCGAGGGATGATTGTGGTTCCGTTATAAATTGAAAGCATTTTTTTGCCCATTGCGGCAATGCCTGCACCGCTGCAGAAACCTTCGAATGAGCCTGCTTTTCCGTATGCCGCGGGTCCGTCTGCATCAAGCCTTATATGACCAACCTCGCCCGCAGTGCCGCTTGTTCCCGAATAGAGCCTGCCGCCAAGAATAAGGCCTGCACCCATACCTGTTCCGAAAGTGAGAAAAATCATATTTTCAGCGCCTTTGCCTGCTCCGAATTGCCATTCGGCAAGTGCGCACGCATCGGCATCATTTCTTATTTTGCAGGGGATTCCGAGCAAGTTTTTGACCATATCCGCAAGCGGAATATTATCCCAATCAGGAAGATTTGGCGGGCGCATAATAATGCCCGTTTCGCTGTTGAGAGGGCCGCCGCAGCTTACCCCGCAGGCAAGCACATCAGAAGATTCAATTCCGTTTCGGCTGAGAATTTCTTTTGCCGAAGAAATAAGTTCGCCGATGATTTCTTTGTGTCCGCGTTCAACCCGTGTGTCAAATCTGATTTTGTCTTTTATTGATGCGGCGTTTTTCTCAGCTAGTATAACGGCGCATTTCGTTCCGCCGATATCCATTCCGAGGTAATATTTCATAAGAACACCTCATTTGTTTTCTACATTTGTAATATACAACATTTTCTTTTTTCAGTCAATAAAAAGGTAATAATATCAAAAAAACAGAAAACAATAAATCAAAGGGAGGCGGTTATGTGGCGGTTACGCTTATACGCGCAATGATACTGTATACGGTTGTTATTTTTCTGATAAGGCTGATGGGAAAAAGGCAGATAGGTGAATTGCAACCGTCGGAGCTTGCGGTTACTATTCTTGTTTCCGAAATCGCTTCGATTCCCATGCAGGATAATACAATTCCGATTCTGAATTCTGTTGTTGCGCTTTTCGTGCTTGTGGCGTTTGAGATTTTTTCATCCGTACTCAGTCTCAAAAATCATAAAATCCGCTCTTATATACAAGGACATTCCGTGATTGTTATCCGTGACGGAAATATCGATTATAAAGCGCTGAAAAAGCTGAGGATGACGGTTAACGATCTGATTTCTGCGCTCAGACAAAAGGATGTTTTTGACCTTTCTCAGGTTTCTTATGCCATTTTTGAAACAAACGGAAAAATAAGCGTGCTTCTGAAACCCGAATTCAGGAATGCAACCGCCGCAGACACAGGTTCATATCCGCAGGATAACGGTATGCCTTTTGCGGTTATTTGCGACGGTGAAATAATAGAGCATATCGCAAAAGAATCGGGGTATGACACTGCAACAATAAAAAAGTTTGTGCTTTCGAGCAATATTCCCGCTGAAAATATTATGATTATGTGTGTGGATTCACAGGGAATTTCATATATAGCACGAAAGGATGAAAACTGATGAAAAGGTTGATTGCGGCAATTGTTCTTCTGTCGTTTGCCGTTGCGGTTACCGTTTGGACGGGTTATACATTTAACAAAGAAATGAACGCTTTTGAAGAATCCTTGAATAAGCTCATGGAATTTTCAAACAGCTACGGCGACGGGGAACTTATTGCTGAAGCCGAGAAAATTGTGAATCAATGGAACAAGTCATCCTCTCTTCTGAGGTCTGTTGTGCTTCACGATGGGGTTGATGAACTCGGCAGAAATATTTCATCGTTGCCGCGGATAATTGAACATTCGGGCAAGGATGAAATGGAGCTAAAATGCATTGAAGCAATAAATCTGATAAAAAATCTGAAAGCTTGCGAAAAACTCAGTCTTGAAAATGTTTTATAATATGAAAAGGGAAAAAACAGTTGTAAAACCTTTTCATCAGTGATAGAATAAAACAAAGGAAGGAGTGATATAATGGCAGAATACGCAATGCTGATTTTCTGGGTTGTGCTTCTGATTGTGCTGATTGTGATTGAAGCAGCAACGGCGCAGATGGTAACAATCTGGTTTGCCGCAGGTGCCGTCGGTGCAATAGTTGCCGAGCTTCTCGGCGCTCAGCCGTGGCTTCAATGGATGGTTTTTATAGCGGTTTCCGTTGTAGCGCTTGTTGCAACCAGACCTCTTGTTAAAAAACTTACCGCAACCAGAGTTCAGCCAACCAACGCAGACCGATGCATCGGTCGCACTGCTGTGGTCACCGAAGAAATAGATAACGATGCGGTGAAAGGTCAGGTAAATGTTGACGGTGTCATATGGACTGCACGTTCTTCGGATGGCTCGGTAATCGAGAAAGACGCAAAGGGTAAAATCGAAAAAATAGACGGCCTAAAAGTTATAGTAAAAATGATTTAAG
>JAZLBI010000027.1:0-14626 GCA_045613625.1 Acutalibacteraceae bacterium
AAAAGCATAAGTCTTTTTCACCTTGAGAATATGCGCGGTTATTTCTTCTCCGGGTACGGTTGCGGGGGTGAAAATTGCCATTCCGTTATGCCTTCCGACACCGCTTCCGTTTGATGAGCAAGAGTCTATTTTCAGTTGTATTCTGTCATTCTTTTTAAGTTCCATCGGAAAACCTCCGAAAATTTTTCAATATATTATACCACAAAGCACATCGGCGGGCAATTATTTTTATTCAATATTGTTCAATATTTGCAAAATCGGATAATTCGCTTGATTTTTTGTTATTATTTTGGTAAAATTATCAGGTTATGATTTAAATACGGAGGTATAACGATGAAAAAGTTCGCAGTTAAATTCACAGCAATTTTCTTTGCTCTTCTCTTTGTCTGCACAAGCTTTGTAACAATTTTCGCATCGGCTGAGGATGTTGCAAACAGCGGCGAAAGCATCACGGAAGACGAAACCCTCGGCCACGTTCTTGTTCTTCAGAGTGAAGCTCTTGATGTTGTTAAAGGCAAAAAAATCCAGATGACCGCTTCGGTTTCAAATGTTACAACTCAGCCCAAAATTTTCTGGAAATCATCAGACACTGCTGTTGCAACAGTTGACGACAACGGCGTTGTGAAGGGCGTTGGCGTTGGCAGAGCAATCATCACAGCAACCGCATATGTTGACGGTGAAACCCTCAGCGGCGATTTTGCAATTGCAGTTATCACAAGCAGCAACTTCCTCAAAGACCTTCTTGTCGGTCAGCAGGTTCTCAGCTATCAGTACAGCTATGTTGATGACTATTATTACACAAATGATAAAGAAGCCTGGCAGTATAACTTCGGCTTCGGCAAAATCTATGATGTTGTTTCACCCTACATTCTTCTTGAATATGACTATATCCGAATTTTCTTCGCTTATGAAGGCAAGGACTGGATGCTTCAGATGTGGAAGGGTCAGTACGGAATGGTGTTCTACGGCGGCGAAATCGGCATCTATAACAGGCCTCACTCTGACGACGGCGTGGGCGATTGGACATTCTTCAACTGCCCCGCGGAAGAAGACTGGCTCGGAATGGAAATGACGCTCTGGCACGAACAGCTCGACGGAAGCTGGAAGCGTGAATTTTCAAGAGAATACGATAAATATTGGTGGTGCACAGGCTTCAAAAACGGCCACGTCCGTCAGGAAGAGCCTTGCGATGAACTTCGCCTTGAAGGCAGAATCACTTTCAAAGATGAAGAAATGACAAAACTTGTTGCCGACGGTCTTAAGGAATGCGGCTTCGGCGTAAGCGAAACAAAAAATGTCGGCATTGACGAAATGTATGTTGAAGGCAGCGATGTTTATTTCATCTGGCAGGAAATCAGCGAAGCTGAAAGCACTATGTTTATCAAGGTAGGCTCCGGCGCGCTCGCAGCTCTCAGCGTAATGCCCTTCTGGCCCTTGATTATGCCCTGGGTAAGCATGTTCGGAATTCTTGTTCTTCTTGTTTCCGTAATTCTTTAATATAAAAAAATTCTCCGTCGGGGTTGACCTCGGCGGAGTTTTGTTTTATACTTTAATGTATTAATACTATGGAGGTATAAATAATGAAAAAGGCAAAGAAAGTTCTCAGCATTATGCTTACCGCACTTGTTCTTATGCAGCTTGTATCGGTTTGCTTCGGCGCATCCGCCGCAACAGATTACAAAATCGTTTCTCCCTATGAAGATGTTATCTGGGAAGGCGACAACGCATGGGGCGCATACAAAGGCACTCTTCACACCCACACAACCTACAGCGATGGAAACGAAACTCTTCCCGTTATGATCAAGGAATACTATAATCAGGATTATGATTTCGTTGCAAACGCAGACCACGGCATCACCGGAGTTGAATGGGACAAAGCTCCTGAGGCACGCATTCTTTATTCATATCAGCTTCTCCTCGGCAACAAATTTGAGCATCTCACAACAGAAGAATTTCAGCAGATAACATCAGGCTCATATCCTCTTTATGACGGAACAATCCGCAACAAGGAAATGACCTGTGTTACAGGCGCAAACGAATTCAACCATCTTTCACTCACCAAAAACCACGTTAACGGCTATTTCCTTCCCGCTGAGGTCGGCAACGGCCCCGCCGGTGCAGAAAATGAGCTTGGCTATGAACAGGCTGTTAAATTCGTTGATGAAAACGGCGGGCTTTCACACATCAACCATCCCGGTGACTGGCTCGCATCAAACGATGATATGAACAACGTAAACAGCAAAGAAGCTGTTGAATTCTTCGGCAACCTCATTCTTAAATACGATTCCTGCCTCGGCACTGAAGTTTTCAACGAAGACAACGGCACAACAGGCTACGACAGAATTCTCTGGGATAACCTTCTTATGTATACTCTTCCCTACGGCAAGAATGTTATCGCCTTCAGCAACACCGACGCTCACGACAAAGAAAACGTTGACACCTCATTCAGCGTGTTTATGATGGAAAAGAATGATGTTGACCACATCAAAGCAACAATGCAGAGCGGCGCATTCTTCGGCGTAACAAGAAGAATCAGAGCTAACCCCGTGCTTGGCCCCTCAACAGAAATCGATGCAATGAATAAGGATATCCCCTATCCCATGTTCAAGTCACTCACAGTTGACGGCCATAAGATCACTGCAAACGTTACCGATGCAACAGCAGTTCAGTTCATCGCAGACGGCAAGGTTATCAACTACACACCCGTAAGCGGCAACGGAACAGTTACACTTGACCTCGACACAATCGAGAATATTGCAAACTGCAAGTATGTAAGAGTTGAAATCTTCGGCGAAGGCGGTCTCTGCATTTCTCAGGCAATGGTTATTGACAACGGCACAGCTCCTCTTGAATTTGAAGCACCCAAGGCATCAATCATTGAAACTCTCACCAATATCTTCAGAGGTTCAATCTTCTATTCTATCGCAATGGAGCTTGCAGCTCTTATCAAAGGTTAATTGAATAAACAGCGAAACGGATTGCAGAAATGCAATCCGTTTTTTTGCGCAAATTTTCAACAGCCGCACGGTTGATTTTTCGTTGAGGATTTTGCATTTGAAACAACAAGATTCTTCGCTTCGCTCAGAATGACAGGAAACATAAAACCTATGCCGCATTTTGTCATTCCGAGCTTATCGGGGAATTAAAATGCGGATTGTTTTGTTCTCACAAAAACAAAAAACCGCCCGTTAAACGAGCGGTTTATGTAATCAGGTTTGATTATTTCGCTGCGGGGATTTCGGGAAGCTCAACGTTCTCAAAAACGTCAACAACCTTCTCGAAGATAGGCTTAATCTTAGCAACGATGCCGTCGAAGTCGATACCCTTAACAGCGGTTACAACCTTATCTGCAAGGCCTTTCCAGTCAACCTTGCCGAGAAGTTCAACAACTTTTTCTGCAAGTTTTTCCCAAGTGCTGGGATTCTTGATCTGATCTTCAACTGCGCACTTGTGATCGTCCTTGCCTGCACAAGTAACTTCTACACCGCACTTGTCACATTTCTTTGCGCAATCGGCAGAAGCCTGATGTGCTTCAAGAGCGTTCTGGTTTGCAAGAGCCTTCTTGCCGCAGTAGTCACAATCTGCTGCGCCCTTGGGGCATTCGCCTTCGTGAAGCTCGATGTATGCAGCCTCAATTTTTGAGCCGCAATACTGGCAAGCCTTAAACTGAACAAGGCAACCGCCGTTGTTGTGAGCGTCAAGAGCCTTCTGGTCTGCAAGAACTGCATGACATGATTCGCAAGCAAACTCTGCTGCTGCAAATGCTACTGAGCAAGCTGAGAAAGCAAGGATGAGAGCGAAAACGAGAGCTAAAATCTTTTTCATTTTCTTTTGTCCTTTCGGTATGATTTTTCCTGATGTGAATCTATCACATTCAAAGATACTTAATATTATCACTTTTTATTTAATATGTCAATGGGCTTTTTTTGTTTTTAAAACAAACAATTCAATTAATAGTCTGTTTTTTCAATCAAACATACCTGTTGAAAGATATCTTTCACCGCCATCAGGCAGAAGAACAACAATTTTTTTGCCCTTGTATTCTTCCCTTGCCGCAACAACCGTTGCCGCATAAAGAGCCGCGCCCGATGAAATGCCGATAAGAATTCCCTCTGTTTTAACCGTCTGCCTTGCGGCTTCATAAGCCTCTTGGGTTGTTACGGTTATGATTTCGTCATAAATTTTTGTATCCAGAATTTTCGGCGCAAAGCCCGCACCGATGCCCTGAAGACCGTGAGCACCCGCCTTGCCCTGAGAAAGAAACGGAGAATCCGCAGGCTCAACGGCAATTATCTTTATATCGGGATTTTTCTCTTTCAGATATCTGCCAACGCCCGTTATTGTTCCGCCCGTGCCGACACCCGCAACAAAGATATCAACCTCGCCGTCGGTATCGTTCCATATTTCAGGGCCTGTTGTTTTATAATGCGCATCTGCATTTGCGGGATTATCAAACTGAGCGGGAATAAAGCTGTTTTCAATTTCGCAGGCAAGCTCATTCGCCTTCTGAATTGCGCCCGCCATCCCCTTTGAGCCGTCTGTCAGCACAAGCTCTGCGCCGTAAGCCGAAAGCAGTTTTCTTCTCTCAAGGCTCATTGTTTCGGGCATTGTTATTATAACCTTAAGACCCATTTGCGCTGCAACCGATGCAATTCCTATGCCCGTATTTCCGCTCGTAGGCTCAATGATAACCGAATTTTCATTGATTTTGCCTTCTGCCATCGCCGCACGGAGCATTTCAAGGCCGACTCTGTCCTTTGCGCTGCCTGCGGGGTTGCGGTATTCAAGTTTTGCAAGAATTTCAGCATTCACGCCCGCATTCTTCGCATATGCGGAAAATCTGACAAGCGGAGTGTTGCCCGTTGTCTGCGCCGCATTATCGAATATTTTCAAAAAATCGCCTCTTTTTGTTTTATACTTTTTCGCTCACGGCTGCAAGAACTTTCTTCTTGAAATCGCCGTGAATTTTATATTTCTTTGAAAAAATAACGAATGAAATTATCATCATAACAGGCGGTACAACAAACATAAGGAAGGTTATTGCACTCTTCGCCTGAGCGGTCTGAACAGCCGCCGTGCCGTCATAGCCCGTGAAGGTGAAGGTTGCATACATAATAATAGCCTGAATGGTGTATGCCATCTTCTGCAAGAAGCCCTTCATTGAGAAGGTCAGGCTCTGATTGCGCTTGCCCGTTTTGAATTCGCCGTAGTCAACACAGTCTGCAAGCATAACCGTCTGATTAACAAACATACTGCCCGTGCCGAGCGATGTGAGAATATAGAACACGCCGAGAAGGGTTACACTCACATTTTCGCCGAAGATATAGCCGACAACCGCCATTCCGATATAGCCTGCCGCCGCCATTGAAAGCGAAAGCTTATATATTGTTCGGTTATTCATAAATTTTGAGCAAACGGGAACAACGAGAATTGAAAGCACGGAGCCGACAGTGCCCATTGTTGTGAAGCCCGACTGAAGCTTGAGGTCGCCGAGCACAGATGTGAAATAATAGCTGCTGATACCCGATGTCATATAGAAGCCCGCATTTGAAATCATCGCAAAAAGCATAAACACAAGAAGCTGGTCGTTGTTTTTGATAACATTCAACGCGGCTTTGAAAGAGAATTTTTCGTTGTTTTCAACGATTCTTCTTTCTTTTGTTGAAAGAACGCTTACCATTGCAAATGCAACAAGACCGATTGCCATAATCAGTGACCATTTTCCGAAGCCCTTGCTGAGCGCTTCGGGAGCCATTGCGTCAAGCTTGCTGCCCGCAACTCCGCCGAAATATGCAACCGCAATGGGGGTGAAAATCGAAACAATACCCTGACCGAGACCCGAAAAAGCTCTTGCAATGGTCGAAACAAGGTTTCTGTCCTTTTCTTCGCTTGCGAATGAAGGCACCATTGACCAGAAGGGAATATCGGCGAGAGTGTTCGTCATACCCCAAAGCACATAGAGCACTGCGGCGTAAACATAAAGAGGTGTGCCCGATAGACCGGGATTGTTGAAAAGAAGGCAGAGCACAACCGCATTCAACAGCGCGCCTGTAAAAATCCAAGGGCGGTATTTGCCCATTTTTGTTTTTGTTTTATCAACTATCATACCCATCATCGGGTCGTTGAAACCGTCCCAAAGCCTTGCAAGCGGAGTTATTATAAGCAGAAAGGCGGGAGAAATACCCAATGCATTCGTAAGATAAATTGAAAGGTAGGAATAAAACATTCCGTAGCTCAGGTCGAGGCCGATTGCGCCAACGCCGTAGCCAAGCTTTTCTCTGAGCGAAACTTTATTCATAGCGTCACTTCCTTGAAAAATATGAATATATTCTATCACAATATCAACTGCAAGGCAACAAAAAAATAACGGGCTGTCAACCAGCCCGTTACTATTACATTATATATTATCGTTAAACTCGATAACCTTGTTTGTTTTTCCCGATTCAAAAATCGCTTCAACAAGGCGCATAAGTCTGCGCTGCTGGTTATGGGTTACGATGATATCCTCTTCGCCTTTAAGATAAGCAAAAATATTTTTATAATATTCAATCCATTCCGCTTTTTCGATTACGAGAGGATAGGTTTCAATGGTGTCATCCGTTCTGGGAGCCATTGTTTTTGTTATGCCCGCACCCGCAACAATGGGAACTGCATCTCTGTTTTCCCAATCGGAAACCTTAACAATTTTGCCGTTCCACTTCCAGTCATCAACAACAGCCGTTCCGTTTTCGCCCAAAACATACCAAAGGGGCAACTCGATAAAGTTGCTTGTTGTAACCTCAACATAGAACGAAAGACCGTCGTCAAAAATCAGAGTTGTTCGGAAACCGTCGTCGCAGTTTTCGTTGGTAACATTTGTAAGCTCTGCGTAAACGGTTTTGAGTTTTCTGGGCAGTGTCATCATAAGCGCCTGATCGAGAAGATGAATTCCCCAGTCATAAACCATACCGCCGCCGTGCTCAGGCTTGTTGCGCCAATCGCCGGGAACACCTCTTGAACCCTGAACTCTTGATTCAATGCGGAACACTCTGCCGAGGGCATTTTCATCAATGAGTTTTTTCATCGTGAGATAATCTTCATCCCAGCGTCTGTTCTGATGAACGGTGAAAAGCTTGCCCGTTTCTTCAGCGCAGGCAATTATCTCTTCAAGGTCTGCCGAGCAAAGAGTAACGGGTTTTTCGCTGATAACATTCTTTCCGTGACGCATTGCATCAATGGCAATCTCCTTATGAACATCGTTGGGAGTTGCAATCGTTACAAGGTCTATCCTCTCATCGCTGAGAAGTTCTTCACGGGATGAAAAGAAATGAACGCCGTTTTCTTCAGCCTTTTTTGCCTTCTCGGGGTCAATATCATAAACACCCACAAACTCAGCAAAATCGCCCATGTTCTCTTTTATCTGGCGGGTATGCCATCCGCCCATTCCGCCGTAGCCGATAACGGCGCATCCGATTTTATTATTAATCATAGTATCGCTTCCTTCGAAATCAGGACTTATTTTTCAGTTTGTCGGCAGATTAAATCTGCCGAAGCAATATAAGAATATTGCGAGGAAGATGCGTCAGACCCACCACATTTCGCCTGTTGATTCAGTAACAAGCACATCCTTGAGGAATGAAACAGCCTTTGAAAGGCCTTCGTTCTGGCTCATAAGCGAATCTTCGTGCTCAATGCTGATTGCATAGTCATAGCCGACCATACGAAGATTTGAAATGATATCCTTCCAATATGAATAATCGTTGCCGTAGCCAACTGAACGGAAGATCCACGAACGGTTGATTTCATCGCCGTAAGGCTTGGTATCAAGAACGCCGTTAACTGCGGTGTTATATTTATCGATCTTTGTATCCTTTGCGTGGAAATGGAAGATTGCATCGCCCATCTTGCGAATGCACGCAACGGGATCCATTCCCTGCCAGATAAGATGGCTGGGGTCAAAGTTTGCGCCGATTTCGGGGCCTACTGCTTCACGAAGGCGAAGGAGGCTTTCTGTGTTATATACGCAGAAGCCGGGATGAAGCTCGAGAGCGATTTTGTTAACGCCGTGAGCCTTTGCAAACTCAACAAGATTCTTCCAATAGGGAATAAGAACCTCGTTCCACTGCCAATCAAGAATTTCGCTGAATTCATTGGGCCAGGGGCAGGTTACCCAGTTGGGATATTTTGCATTTTCGCTGTCACCGGGGCAACCCGAGAAGGTGTTGGTCTGGCTCAGGCCGAGCTTTTCTGCAAGAAGAATTGTGTTTCTGATTGTCTTGTCAAAATCAGCGGCGATTTCCTTGTTGGGATGCACGGGGTTAGCGTGGCAGGAAAGCGCGCTTATCTGCACATCATATTTTTTGAGAAGAGCCTTGAATTCCTCAAGCTTTGCTTCATCGTTGAGAAGAATTTCGGGGTCTGCATGAGCATTTGCGGGATAGCCGCCGCAGCCGATTTCAACCATTTCGATGCCGAGCGACTTAAAATATTTCAAAGCCTCTTCAAGAGAGAGATTTGAAAGCAATGTTGTAAATACGCCGAGTTTCATTATGTTATCTCCTTATTAAATAATGCTTTTGAGATATTTCAGGCTTCTTGCGATATCCTCAAAACCTGTGGGCACGGGATCATCGTTTTCAACAACAACCCATTCCATGCCGATTTCCTTCGCAGCTTTTATGACCGCGGGAATATCGCAGTTGCCCTCGCCGAGAGCCTTGGGTTTGCCGTCGATGCCGTCTTTAATGTGAAGAAGGATGATGTTATCCTTGTTTTCGGTTATGAATTTATAGTTATCAATACCTGCGTGGAAGCTCCAATATGTGTCAACTTCAAGCGAGCAGCAGCCGCCGATAACATCGATGGGAAGAATGCCCTTTTCCATCGGAACAAATTCTTCGCAATGGTTATGGTAATAAACCTTCATACCGTATTTTTCAACAGCATATTCCTGAGCCTTGCCGAGCACTGCGCCCGTGTTTGCACACTCGAGCATAGTGTCGTGAGGAGCGCCGCCAACACCGATTGCCTTAACGCCGAGGGTATTCTGGAATTCGATGGTCTTTTCGAGATTTTCGCCCTCGAAATCGCCAAGACCGATGTGACCGCCAACTGCAACGAGGCCGAGCTCATCAAGCTTTGCTTTGATTGTTGCGGCATCTGTGTTGAAATATCCTGCAAACTCAACGCCGTCATAGCCGATTTTCTTGATTTCTTCAAGAGCTTTGAGAAGAGTTTCTGTATCGTTTATATGTTCTCTGACCGAGTAAACCTGAACTGCTATTTTCATTTTTTTACCTCTTAGTCGTTATTAAGATATACGGGTTTGCCTGTTTTTGCAGATTCATAGATTGCTTCAAGAATCTGAGTTACAACCATTGCCTGCTCAGGCTTTGTGCGAAGCTCTGCGCCGTTGAGCACTGCATCATAGAATGCGCGGCATTCAAGCTCTTCGGGCTTATCGCTTGCGCCGTCATAGAAAGCAACGCCGCCTGCGTTGAAGTTGGGAGTTTCGATAACCTGTCTGCCGTTCTTTACATAGTTGATGCGAAGGTCATCGCCGAGCATATCTGCGCCGCCGTTTACGCCGGCAATAAGAGTTGAAGCTTCGCAGGGGTCTGCAACATTGAGAGCCCAGCTTGATTCAACGCTGACTGTTGCGCCGTTTTCCATAACAACAAAGCCGAATGCCGAATCTTCAACGGTATACTTTTCGGGATCCCAGTCACCCCATGCGTTTGCTGTATTTTTCTGATCGCCGAGTTTCTTATATTTTGTGCCTACAACCATCTTGGGCTTGTAGTTATCCATCATCCAGAGAGTGAGGTCAAGAGCGTGAGTTCCGATATCGATAAGGGGACCGCCGCCCTGCTCTTCTTCGTTAAGGAATACGCCCCATGTGGGAACAGCTCTTCTTCTGAGAGCAAGAGCTCTTGCATAATAGATTTCGCCGAATTCGCCGTTTTCGCAGCACTCTTTAAGATAGAGAGAATCGCCTCTCCAACGTGACTGATAGCCGATTGAAAGAACCTTGCCTGTTCTTACCGATGCTTCATACATAGCCTTTGCTTCAGCATATGTTTTAGCCATGGGTTTCTCGCAAAGAACATGCTTGCCGGCTTCAAGAGCATCGATTGTTATGAAGCTGTGTGAACGGTTGGGGGTACAAACGTGAACCGCAACAATGCTCTCATCCTTGAGAAGCTCTTTATAATCTGTATAAACTTTAGCATTTTCAGAGCCGTATTTTTTTGCGGTTTCAATTGCTCTTTCTTCAATAATATCGCAAAATGCAACGGGCTCGAGGAAATCGATGTTTTCAATTG
This sequence comes from Acutalibacteraceae bacterium, assembly GCA_045613625.1. Classification (GTDB taxonomy): domain Bacteria; phylum Bacillota; class Clostridia; order Oscillospirales; family Acutalibacteraceae; genus CAG-177. The sequence continues at coordinate 10,305 of JAZLBI010000027.1, forward strand.
CACGAAGATGCTTTCCGTTTGCGATACCGCCGCAGCCGATTATACCAATTCTAACTTTTTCTGCCATTTTAAATTCTCCTTAAAAATACAGTTTACGGGCATATGCCCATTCATTTTAATTATAATACTTTATTACAGTAAATCAAGAAAAAATAAAATTTATGCGTGTAAAAAAAAGCGGTGGATTTTTGTTTAAATTAAACAAACATTCAAGATAATTCATGAATCGCTCCCGCCTTGCACTCAGCAAATATTCCTCGCTTTCCAAAAAAAATGAACCTTTCGAGTTGTTGATGTATCTTATATTATAACAGACATTTTCAGGTCCGTTCACTTTTATTAAAGGAGAGGTTTTATTATGTACATTAAATTTTTACCCAATGAATACGTCATTCGTTATCGCAATGGCAAAGTAGTTGCCAAAGGCCCCGGTCTTTCATTCTTCTATCTGGAGAAAATCACATCTGCCGTTTCCGTGCCGATATCCAACAATGACGCAGATTTCATATTTGAAGAAATAACAAACGACTTTCAGAAAGTAACCGTGCAGGGCCAGCTTACATATAAAATCAACGATTACGAAAAAATTGCAAACGCATTAGACTTTACAGTCAACCTCAAAACCGGCAAGCACAACAGCAACCCTATTGCAAAGCTTTCAAAAAGAATCATCAACATAGCAGAAGTTCTTGTCAAAAGCCAGGTAGGCAAAAGCGATCTGACTCAGGTTATTCAATCCAGCCAGCAACTCGCTGAAACCGTAGCCGAAAACCTCAGAACCAACAACGAGCTTATCAGCCTTGGCATTGAAGTATCGGGCTTCTCTATTCTTAAGGTTTCTCCGAACATAGAAACGGCAAGGGCTCTTGAAGCCAAAACACGAGAAGAGATTCTCAAACAGGCTGATGATGCGCTGTATGAAAGAAGAAACGCTTCAATTGAGCAGGAGCGCAAGGTGAAAGAAAACGAGCTTAACACCGAGCTTTCCGTTGAGCAGAAGAAAAAAACAATCAAAGAAAGTGAAATTGCAACACGAAAAATGATGCTTGAAAAAGAAAAAGAGCTTGCCAAGCTCAAGGTTGACAGCGAAAGCGAGGTCAAGCTTTCGCAGTTGCAGACCGAGGTTACGGTTGCTCAGAAAAAAGCAGACAGCGACAGCGAAATCAAGTTGGCTCAGATTGAGGCCGAGGTTGCAATTGAACAGAAGAAAAAGGAACTTTCTGAGCTCAGACTTGAAAACGCCAAAAAGGATGCCGATGCAGAAGCTTATCGTCTTTGCGCAATAATGGATGCTTATACCAAGCTCAGTCCGGAGGTCATCGTTGCACTTTCAAATATGAATATGGATCCCGAAAAGCTCATTGCCAATGCATTCCAGCAACTTGCAGGCAACAGCCAGAAAATCGGTCAGCTCAACATCACGCCCGATCTGCTTGAAAGCGTTATGAAAAAGGGGCAATAACCGATGAATCGCACCACAGATAACAAAATTGTGCTCATAACACAAAAAACACGCCTTGAAAACCTGATTCAGCGCTACAACACAATCGAGCAAGCGGAGTTTTACGTAAATCATCACGGCGGTGATTTCGGCGATTACCGCCTTGAGCACGAAACTTATTACAAATCCGTAAGGACTGTCACAGAGTTTATCGAAAGCTATGCAAGACTTCATACGCTCGACAGAGAGTTTGTTCCGAAATATCTTTTTGGTCCCAAAGATCTTGTTATCGCAGTGGGACGCGACGGACTTGTCGCAAACACACTCAAGTATCTTGATACGCAGCAACTTATCGGCGTCAACCCTGACCCCGACCGTTGGGACGGTGTGTTGTTGCCCTTCTTTGCAAATGACATACAGAAAATTGTTCCGGAATTCTACCAAGGCATAAGAAAAACCAAAAAGGTTACACTTGCCGCAGCAAAACTCAATGACGGTCAGGTTCTCTACGGAGTAAACGACCTGTTTATAGGTCAGAAGGGACACGCCTCTGCAAGATATGAGCTCTGCTTCAACGGTAAATCTGAAGTACAATCTTCAAGCGGAATAATCGTATCAACCGGACTCGGTTCAACAGGATGGCTGAAAAGCATACTCACCGGCGCTGCAGGAATATTCAACTATTCCAAAAACACCAACTATGTTTTAAACAGCGCTTTCTCGTGGGATGCAAACTATCTGGCATATAATGTGCGCGAGCCATATCCGAGCACCTCAACGGGAGCGGATCTGATTTTCGGCAAAATTGCTGATAAACAGCAGCTCACAATCACCTCGCTGATGCCTGAAAACGGCGTAATTTTCAGCGACGGTGTTGAACAGGATTTTCTCGAATTCAACTCGGGCGCAATAGCTGAAATCGGCGTTGCAGATAAAAGCGGTTCGCTTGTAATATAATCAATAAAAAGGCTGTATCATCAACATCTTCCGATGTTTTGATACAGCCTCTTTTGTTTTAATATTCTTATTTCTGCTGTTTTCTTACATCGCCGCAGCAGTTTTTATATTTCTTTCCGCTTCCGCAGGGGCAGGGCTCGTTGGGGCCAACCTTTTCTTTCTTTCTCACGGGCTGTTTTTTATCCGTACCGTCGGTTGCGCCGCTTGTTGCTGTTATTTTTGCGGTCTGTTCACGCTTTGTTTCTTCCTGACTCTTGATCATAACGGTCAGAATCTGTCTTGCGGTATCCTCACGGATAGCCTCAATCATTCCGTCAAACATTTCCGAGCCGATGTTTCTGTAAGCAACAACGGGGTCTGTCTGACCGTAAGCACGAAGACCGATACCTCTGCGAAGCTGATCCATTGCATCAATGTGATCCATCCACTGTCTGTCAACATTACGAAGAAGAATCATCTTTTCAAGTTCACGCATAACGGGTTCGCCGTTTTCGCCAACGCCGAAGAGTTCTTCACGCTCTGTATATCTGTCATCCGCTCTCTTGAGAAGAAGTTCTCTTGCATCTTCTTTATCAAAACCGTCTGCGAAATCATCCTCGGATGTAAGCCAGCCTTTGAACTTATTCTTAAGCCCTTCAATATTCCAATCATTCTTTGAAAGGCTTGATGAACAGAAGAAATCAACCGCTTCGTTGATTGTGTCGTTAACCATTTTGGTGATAATCGGCTTAAGCTCTTCGCCATCAAGAACCTGATTGCGCTGAGTATAGATAAGCTCTCTCTGACGGTTCATAACATCGTCATACTGAAGAACGCTCTTTCTGATTGCAAAGTTTCTGCCTTCAATCTTCTTCTGAGCATTTTCGATTGAATTTGTTACCATCTTTGCTTCAATGGGCATATCTTCGGGAGTTTTGAGAGTGTTCATAACACCCGTAAGTCTGTCGCCGCCGAAAAGACGCATAAGGTCATCTTCGAGCGAAAGGAAGAAACGGCTTGCACCGGGGTCGCCCTGACGGCCCGCACGGCCTCGCAGCTGATTATCAATTCGTCTTGATTCGTGGCGCTCTGTGCCGATGATAAACAGGCCGCCCGCCTGACGCACTTTTTCTGCCTCGGGAGCAATCTGCTCATCATATTTCTTTTCGAGAGCGGCATATTCCGCTCTTGCATTGAGAATTTCTTCGTTATCGGTTTCGGCAAAGCCCGTTGCCTCTGCAATAAGCTCCTCTGAATATCCCTTTTTGCGAAGTTCTGATTTCGCAAGATATTCTGCGTTACCGCCAAGCTTGATATCCGTGCCTCGGCCTGCCATATTCGTTGCAATCGTTACCGCATAGGGCTTACCTGCCTGAGCAACGATTTCAGCTTCTTTGTCGTGATGCTTTGCGTTGAGAACTTCGTGTTTGATGCCCCTTCTCTTAAGAAGAGCACTGAGAAGCTCTGATTTTTCAATTGAAACAGTGCCCACAAGCACGGGCTGACCCTTTTCGTGGCACTCCTCGATAGTCTGAATAACAGCAAGATATTTTGCCTTTTCGTTCTTATAAACCACATCAGCCATATCTTTTCTTATCATAGGCTTGTTGGTGGGAATTTCGATAACATCAAGGCTGTAAATCTGGTTGAATTCGGTCTCTTCCGTCATCGCCGTACCGGTCATACCCGAAAGTTTCTTATAAAGGCGGAAATAATTCTGGAATGTTATTGTTGCAAGAGTTTTGCTCTCGTTCTCAACCTTAACTCCTTCTTTTGCCTCAATAGCCTGATGAAGTCCATCATTATAACGACGACCAAACATAAGACGACCTGTGAATTCGTCAACGATAATTACCTGATCATCCTTTACAACATACTCTCTGTCGCGTTTCATAACACCGTTAGCCTTGATCGCCTGATTGATATGATGTGAAATCAGCATATT
>JAZLBI010000028.1:0-29401 GCA_045613625.1 Acutalibacteraceae bacterium
ATATTCAAAAAATCAAGCATTATTTGAATATTTATGCATTTTTGGCGTATTCAACAAAAAATCTGTGTTTTTGCCCTCTTAACCGAGCAAAAGACCGACTTTTTTCTTCGCTTTGGTGAGAGTTCGGCTTGCAATGCGTGCCGCTTTCTCTGCGCCCGCATTTGCGGTATCAAGAAGATACTGCTTATCTGCGATAAGACGCTTATATTCATCCTGAACAGGACGAAGCTCTTCGATAACAGCTTCGGCAACCTTGACTTTGAAATCGCCGTAGCCTTTGCCTTCGAATTCTTTTTCGATAGCGGCATAATCAAGACCTGTGCAGCAGGAATAGATTGACATAAGGTTATTGATTCCGTCTTTGCCGTCTGCATATCTTACGCAGGCTTCGCTGTCTGTAACGGCAGACTTGAACTTTTTGAGTATTGCCTCGGGAGCGTCAAGAAGCGAAACGGAAGCTTTGGGATTGGGGTCGCTCTTCGACATCTTCTGTGTGGGATCCTGAAGGCTCATAACTCTTGCGCCAACTTTGCCGATAAACGGCTCGGGAAGAGTGAATGTATTCCCTCTCAGGCTGTTGAAACGGGTTGCAATATCTCTTGCAAGCTCAAGATGCTGCTTCTGATCCGCGCCGATGGGAACAAAATTCGCCTGATAGAGAAGAATATCCGCAGCCATAAGCACGGGATATGCAAAAAGGCCAACATTGACATTATCTGCGTGTTTCTGCGATTTTTCTTTGAACTGAGTCATTCTTGAAGCTTCGCCGAACTGAGTGTAGCAATCAAGAATCCATGCAAGCTCAGCGTGGGCAGCAACCTGACTCTGAATAAATACAATATTCTTTTCAGGGTCAAGGCCGACAGCAAGCATAATCGCATACATTTCAAGAATCTGCTGGCGGAGCTTTGCGGGCTCGGGATGAATGGTCAGAGCGTGAAGATCGGCAACCGCATAAAGGCAGTTATAATCATCGCTCATTGCCTTCCAGTTTTTAAGCGCACCGAGATAGTTGCCCAGAGTGGGAACCGATGTGGGCTGAATCATACTGAGCACTATCGGCTTGCGCTCGGGAGTTGTATTTTCCATAGTATTTATCTACCTTTCTCAGAGTGAACGTGCAACCTCACCGAGAATTTTAACGCCCTTTACGATATCTTCATCTGAGGGAGTTGAGAAATTCATTCGGATATAGCTGCATTCTTTTTCGCCGTCAACCATAAAAGCGTTGCCGGGCACAACGGAAACACCCGCTGCGCTTGCCTTGCGGCAGAAATCGAGCATATCGATTCCGTCATTGAGCTTTGCCCAGACGAAAAGCCCGCCTTCGGGTCTGTTATATGTAAGGAATTCCGAAAGTTCTTTATCAACACAGTCGCAGAGAAGATTGAGCTTACGCTTATAAATCTCTCTGATTTTGTTTATATGGCCTTCAAAATCATATTCGGTAAGCCATTTATAAACAACAAGCTGTGATATCATCGGGGTGTGAACATCCTGTGTCTGCTTTGCAACGGTAAGTTTTGCGATAACCTCTTTGGGTGCAAGCGCAAAACCTACGCGCACTGCGGGAGCAACAATCTTTGAGAATGAACCCGCATAAACAACAATACCGTCTTCATCAAAGCTTTTGATTGCGGGAAGGCTTTCGCCCGAAACACGAAGGTCACCGTAGGGGTTATCTTCAAGAATAAGCACTCCGTATTTCTTTGCAAGCTCGTAAACAGCCTTTCTCTTTTCGAGCGACATTGTTACGCCTGCGGGATTCTGGAAGTTGGGAATCGTATAGATAAACTTAACATTTTCTTCTGTTTTAAGTTTTTCTTCAAGAGCCTCAATGTTGATTCCGTCGCTGTCTGTGGGAACACCGCTGAGCTTTGCGCCATAGCTTCTGAAGCAATTGAGAGAACCGATGAATGAAGGTTCTTCACAGATAATGCAATCGCCGTAATTAATAAAACACTGGCTCATAAGGCTCATAACCTGCTGAGCGCCGCTTACAACAATAAGTCCGTCATTTTCATTGCCCACACCGTAGCGGTTTTTTGCAAGCTCCGTAAGCTTTTCAACAAGAGGAGCATAACCTTCGCTGACACCGTACTGAAGAGCAAGAACGGGATCTTTTTCAAAAATATCAGCAACGATTTTTTTGATATCGTCAACGGGGAATGCATCGGGAGCGGGATTGCCTGCGGCAAGAGGAATCGTGCCGCCTGAGCTTTTGAGTATCTCTCTGATAATCGAAGGTTTGAGAGATGCCACGCCCTTGGCAAAATTATATTCCATATATTTTCAGTCCTTTCGGGATACTTCTGCAGAATTTTGTCTATAATATTGTAAGTATATCATATATTTTTAAAAAAGTAAATGAAAAATAATGATTGAACGCTCATTTTATTCGTGATATAATTACCGCATTGGAGAGTGAAAAAAATGAAAGCAAATTACGATGCCGTTTTCTTTGATTTTGACGGCACAATAGCCGATACGGGAGAAGGAATATTCAGCTCCGTAAGCTATGCAATTGAAGCATCGGGCTATCCTCCCCTGCCCGATGACAGATTACGCACCTTTATCGGTCCTCCCGTTTTTGAATCATTCAAAAGAGAGCTTGATATGAGCGATGAACAAGCTGCAAATGCAGTTGAAAAATACCGCGAGCGCTACAGCGAAAGCGGAATTTATCAGCTCAGAATGTATGACGGAATAAAAGCTCTGCTGTCAGAGCTGAAAAATTCGGGCATCAAGATTGCAATCGCAAGCTCAAAGCCCGAAAAATTTGTTATGAGATTAATTGATTATCTGAATATTTCGCCGCTTATTGATTTCGTTGCCGCGCCCGAAAGCGATAAAGCTCCCGAAGGCAAAACAATTCTTGTTGAAAAAGCGGTAAAGCATTTCGGCGTTGATAAAACACGCGCGCTGATGATAGGCGACCGATATTTTGACATCGACGGCGCAAACGGCGCAGGCATTGAAAGCGTTGGCGTAACATTCGGCTACGGCAACAGAGAAGAACTCACAAAAGCGGGTTCAACCTATCTTGCCGACAGCGCCGAAGACATCAGAAAAATCATTTTTTCCTGACCGCTTTTTTTGCTGTTGCAAAATAAAAAACATTGAACAGCGCAAAGCTTACAAGCATAATGGTTACAATAAGAATTCTTCCGCTCCGTATCATTTCAAAAAGTGATGCGGGGCTGTTTATTTCTGCAAACGGGATACAATAAAAAATTCCCGAATCGCTGAAAACAAAATAAAGCACTGCGGTTATCGCAAAATAAACAGGGATTGCTTTAAGGCAAAAATCTTCTGTTCTTATATTGAGCACATTGGTAAGATTCTTTTTGATAATATTTTTATGAGCAATGATCGCACACGGAATCATTCCGATAACGCACATAACAGCAATTGCAACATATGTTATCAAATCTTCGTTAAGGGCTTCGTTTTTATAAACAGCAAGCTCGGCAATCCTCATACCCGCAGGTCTTGCAACGGTCACAACAAAGGTACAGAAAAGAGTAACAACCGCGCTGTATGCAGCATAGAGCTTTTGATTTTTTATGGGCAATGTATAATCAAAATCGCCTTCACCGCCCGTTATCTTTTTAGGCAGGCAAACAATGAGAAGCATTATGCCGAAACCGAGAAGGAAACCTGTGAGATACTCCCAGAGAGACCAGTTGCTGCCCTGAAGAAATCGGGGAATATTTTTAACAGCGGCAAAAAATCCTCTGTCAGAATCAATAACCATAACAATATCGGCAAGAGTGATTGAAACTGCGCAAATTGCATTGATTGCAAATGAAATGAATGATGTAACAGCATCTTTTTTCGCAATGAGCGTTGCAAGCGAAAGCACAAGCGCACCCGCCGCATAAGAAATAACTCTGATACTTGCGAAATAATTTCTGCCATAGGGAATTTTCTTGAACCAGTCTTCATTGCCGAGATTCTTGATATAAGCCATCATCGGCGACATTTCGTGTCCGCTGTCGGCAAGACCAAGCTTGAAGCTTTCAACCGCCTGCGAATTGATAAAGGGCAAAATATAGTGGGCAACAAAAAACTGGAAGCCGTAAACAACAACATAAAAAACAGCAATAAGCGTTATGTAATGCCATATTTTATACTGTTTCTTTGAAAAAAGCGAACCGATAAACATCGCAAAAAGGGGCATCCAGCCAAAGCCGAGAAAAAGCATTATCGCCATACCCGAGACTGCGCTGATTTCGGTTATATCAACCGCTTCCTGCCCCGCAAAAGGCACGGTGCTCTGAAGATACCCGCCCATCTGCGAATTGAGAGTGCCCCAACCGCCGTTGGTTATTCCGAGAAGGATAACGGCAATGGGTATTGCTTCAAAGCTCATCTTTTTACGGTTTCCGTAAAACGCGAAAATAAAAAGAACAAGCATAACACCAACTGCAAACATGCCCCACATTGAACCCCAGCCGTGGGAGCCTCTCGCTCTCCACATAAAGCCGCTCATTATGGCGCAGCTGAGCACGAGCATTGCCTTTATGCCAGGTGTAAGCCGTCTTACATTGAGTACATTCATACAGAAGCCTCCTTAATATGTCATCATAACTTCACCGTCAAGGTTTTTCCAGATGAAGCTTTCATTTTCAAAAATCATATATCCGTGCCACGAATTTTCTTTGGGAATCGAAACAGAGCCCGGGTTGAGATAAACATATTCCTCGTGCTCAACACATTTGGGAATATGAGTATGCCCGTGAAGCAGAATATCGCCTTTCTGAAGCGGCGGAAGATTGTTTTCGTTGAAATTATGGCCGTGGGTGGCATAGACAAGCCTCTCGCCCGCTGTTAATATCGCATAATCCGCAAGAATGGGAAAATCAAGCACCATCTGGTCAACCTCTGTGTCACAGTTGCCTCTGACGCAAAGAATTTCGTTTTTCATTGCATTGAGAAGCTCAATCACCTTTTTGGGCGCATAGCCCTCAGGCAAATCATTTCTCGGCCCGTGATAAAGAATATCGCCGAGAAGCAGAAGTCTGTCTGCTTTTTCTCTTTTGTATGCTTCAAGAAGTTTCTGACAGTAAAATTCCGAACCGTGAATATCGGATGCAATCATAAATTTCATAAAATCACCTCAATTTCCTATATTATAAATTAAAATGCTTCGAAAAACAATAGTCTTTCGAAGCATTAATTGTTTAATTTTCCTGAAATCTGCTGAGGAAATGCTTTGTTCTCTCTTGCTGAGGGTTGTTTATAACATCTTCGGGATTGCCCTCTTCAACAATAACGCCGCCATCCATAAAAATAACCTTATCCGAAACATCTCTTGCAAACGCCATTTCGTGAGTAACAATAACCATTGTCATCTTCTCTGCCGCAAGGTCTTTGATAACCTTGAGAATTTCGCCCGTAAGCTCGGGGTCAAGAGCAGAAGTGGGCTCATCAAAGAAAAGGATTTCGGGCTTCATTGCAAGAGCTCTCGCAATTGAAACACGCTGCTGCTGACCGCCCGAGAGTTCACACGGGTAGGCGTCAAGCTTTTCAGAAAGACCGACCTTTGCAAGGATATCCTTGGCATTTTCATTGATTTCGGCAAGAATCTGATTTTTTTTCTTTCTCCAGTCTTCTCTTTTCTTTGCCTGAAGTTCACAGGCAAGAGTCACATTTTTAAGCACGGTATACTGCGGAAAAAGATGAAACTGCTGAAACACAAGACCTACCGAAAGACGGTTTCGCTTAATTTCATCTTTTGTAAGCTTCTGTTCGTTTTCGCTGTCAAAAACAATGTTTCCCGCAACGCTTATTTTTCCTTTGTCTGCAGTTTCAAGTGAGGTTATGCAGCGAAGAAGCGTTGTTTTACCGCTGCCCGATGAACCGATAATCGAAAGCACCTTGCCTTTTTCAAGCTCAAAATCGATACCGTTGAGAACATGGTTACTGCCAAAGCTTTTATTAAGATTTTTTACTTCAAGTATTGCCATATTTCTCACCCCGATCAATTATGATAATAGTCAAGTTTCTTCTCGATTTTGCCGAAAAGAACCGTAAGTAAGCCATTGAAAATAAGATAGAATGCCGCCGTATAGAACATGGGCCACATCAGACCGTCTGACTTCGCGAATGACTGTGCACTCCAGATAATTTCATAAACCGCAATCGTTCTTGCAAGCGAGGTATCCTTAACAAGGGTTATGATTTCATTGCCCATCGGGGGGATAACTCTCTTTACGACCTGCATAAGAACAACCTTGAAGAAGGTTTGCGATTTGCTCATGCCGAGCACCTGACAGGCTTCATACTGACCGCGGGGGATGCTTTCGATTCCGCCTCTGTAAATTTCCGAAAAATAGCAGGCATAGTTGATTATAAACGCTATTATAACGGCAACAAATCGGTCAAAAACAGACCAGGTTGCGAGCCACGAAATCAAGAAGTTCGGGTTTGCAATTTCTTCCGCCCACGCACCGATAAGACCGGGGCCGTAATAAACAACAATCAGCTGGAGCATCAGCGGAGTGCCTCTGATAACCCAGACAAGCGTTTTCATAATCCATTTGATGGGTGCGAATTTACTCATTGAGCCAAAGCAGATAAGCAGACCCAGCGGCAATGCACCGAGAAGAGTGAACAGAAAGATTTCAACCGTTGTGCCGAAACCTTTGAGCAAATCAAGAGTTACTTCCCAAAACATAAATTACCGTTACCTTTCATCAGTCACGAAAAGGCAGAGGGCTTTTGCACCCTCTGCCGCAAGTTTTAAATTGATTGATTATGCGAGTGTAAGTTCGTACTTTTCAGCAAGACCCTGAAGAGTGCCGTCTGCCTTAAGCTCTGCCATAATATCGTTGAGAGCAGCTGTAAGGTCTGAATCCTGACGGCAAGCGATGCCGTATTCTTCTGATGTGAGCTCAAGTGAGTAACCAAGGTTTGCATAGCTTGTGCCTTCGCCTGTCATTGCGTTTGCCATTGTGATATCGATGATGCAAGCATCTGCGGCGCCGCTCTTAACTTCCTTGAGAGCATCAGCCTGAGTGAGAACTTCTGTGTAGCTGAGTTTCTTCTCTGCAGCTGCTTCCTTACCTGCCGAACCTGCTTCAACAGCAAACTTAAGGTCTGCAAGGCTTTCAGCGGTTGCGTATGTTGCAAGCATATCACTCTTCATAACAACAACCTGTGCGTTTTTAACATAAGCGTTTGAAACAGATGCATTTTCTTTAGCTTCTGTTGTGATTGTCATACCGTTCCAGATGCAGTCGATTGACTTTGCATCAAGTTCAAAGAATTTGTTATCCCAGTCGATTTCGATGAATTCAACTTCAACGCCGAGCTTTTCGCCTGCTGCAAGTGCAAATTCAGCATCAAAACCTGTCCATTCGCCGTTTTCGTCTTTGAAATCCATGGGTGCATAATCAGTGATACCAACAACAAGAGTTCCCTTATCCTTGATATATTCAAGGTCAGTTTTTGATTCATTGTTGCCGCTGCAAGCTGCGAATGAGAAGAGCATAAGAGCTGCAAGAACGAGTGCTAAAATCTTTTTCATTTTTTTGACTCCTTTTATTTTATTATTGTGATATTACATTACCATAATAAAGCGATTTTGTCAATAATATTTCGTATGAACAGAAAAGATTCTTTGCCTTGCAAGCAACAGCAAAGCAAAGAATCATATTTTTTATACCGCGGCGTCCGTGCGGCTGTTATAAAGTTCACTGTAGAAACCGCCTTTTTCAAGAAGCTCCGTGTGGCTTCCCTGTTCAACAATATTGCCGTCACGCATAACAAGAATAACATCGGCATTTCTGATTGTTGAAAGTCTGTGGGCAACAATAAAGCTTGTTCTTCCCTTCATCATTTCGGTGAACGCCTTCTGAATTCTGATTTCCGTTCTGGTATCGATAGAGGAGGTGGCCTCATCAAGAATAAGCATAGGCGGCAGACGAAGCATAACTCTTGCAATGCAGAGAAGCTGTTTCTGGCCCTGAGAAAGCCCTGAGTTTTCATCCGAAATAACGGTATCATAACCGTTGGGCAGACGTTTTATAAAGCCGTGAGCGTGAGATGCCTTTGCCGCTTCGATTATTTCATCATCGGTTGCATCAGGTTTGCCCATTGCAATATTTTCCTTAACCGTGCCTTCTTTAAGCCAGGTATCCTGAAGCACCATGCCGTAGCTTTTGCGAAGACTTTCTCTTGTTGCGTTGTTGATATCAACACCGTCAACGCTTATTTCACCTTCGTCAACATCATAAAAACGCATCAACAGATTAACAAGAGTTGTTTTTCCGCATCCTGTAGGGCCGACTATCGCAATTCTGTTGCCGCTTTCAACCGAAAGGCTGAGATTTTTTATAAGCTCCTTATCCTTTGAATATGAGAAAGCAACATTTTTTATTTCAACTCTGCCATCAACATCCGAAAGCACCGTTGCATCGGGCGCATCGGGTGTTTGCGGCTTCTGCTCAACAAGTTCAAAAAGTCTTTCTGCGCAGGCAAGCGCATTCTGAAGCTCTGCGATAACTCCCGAAATTTCGTTGAAAGGCTTCGTATACTGATTTGCATAGCTGAGAAAACAAGAAAGGCCGCCAACGCTTATTCCGCCGCCGATAACCGCAAACGCTCCCGCAAGACCAACCGCCGCATAAACCATGCTGTTTACGAAGCGGGTGCAAGGATTTGTAAGCGAGGAGAAAAATATCGCTTTGAGCGAATATTTTGCGTATCTTTCGTTGATTTCATCAAATTCTTCGAGCGTTTTTTCTTCTCTTGAAAACGCGGTAACAACCTTTTTGTTGCCTACGGTTTCTTCAACATAAGCTGTCTGTTCGCCTCTTGTTTTTGCCTGAAGGCTGAACATTGAATGAGTTCTTTTCGCAATAAATCTTGCAACAAAAAGCGAAAGAGGGGTAAGAACAACAACAACGAGCGTTATCTTCCAATCAATTGAAAGCATAAATCCGATTGTTCCGAAAATGGTTACAACGCCTGTAAAAAACTGAGTGAAACCCATCAGAAGCCCGTCTGCAAACTGGTCTGCATCAGAGATTATTCGGCTCACTGTATCGCCCGAAGGCTTTGAATCGATATAGCTTAGAGGGAGCGACTGAATCTTTTCCATAGCCGCATTTCTGATATCTCTCACAACCCTGAAAGCTATGCGGTTATTGAGAGTGTTCATTATCCACTGCATTGCCGCTGTTGAAAGGGCAACAGCAGCTATTCCGTAAAGATACGGCATGAGCGCCTTGAAATCCACATTACCCGCACCGATTGCGGTGTCAATCGCTTTGCCCGCAAGCACGGGAATATAAAGACTCAGAGCAACGCTTGAAGCGGCAAGAAAAATCGAAACAAAAAGATGCGTTTTATATCTGCCTACATAGCGGAGCACTTTTTTGAGAGTGCTTTTGTTTACCTTCTTTTTCATTCCGTATCCTCCTCCCCATCAAACTGAGAAAGATGAATTTCTCTGTAAACGGCATTTCCTGCGAGAAGCTCCTTATGAGTTCCCACATCTGCTTTGCCGTCATCAAGAACAACGATTTTATCAGCGTGCATAATAGAAGATGTGCGCTGAGAAACAATAAACACCGTTTTTTCGCCTTGCTGAGCGGCAATCGCCTTTCTCATAGCTGAATCTGTTGCATAGTCAAGCGCACTCGAGCTGTCGTCAAGAATAAGAATATCAGCATCCTTAAGCATTGCTCTCGCAACTGCAAGCCTTTGCCTCTGACCGCCCGAAAAGTTTCTTCCGCCCTGCTCAACAACCGCGTCAAGTCCGCCGTCTTTCTTCATCACAAAGTCAGCCGCCTGAGCAGTTTCAAGAGCTTTCATAATCTCTTCATCTGTTGCATTTTCTTTGCCCCAGAGCATATTTTCACGGATTGTACCCTTGAAGAGCACGGATTTCTGGGGAACAACAGCTATTTTTGAGCGCAATTCTTCAAGAGAAATCCCGTTGATATCTGCGCCGCCTATAAGCACATTTCCTTCGCTCGCCTGATAAAAAGCGGGAATAAGATTAACAAGCGTTGTTTTGCCCGAGCCCGTTGAACCGATGATTCCGATTGTTTCGCCTTTTTTGGCAGAAAAAGTTATGTTTTCAAGCGACTTATCACCCGCGCCCGCATATGAAAATGAAACATTGCGGAACTCAACGGCGTTTTCGCTTTTTTCATCATAAGCCGCACTGCCGCCGTCTCTCTCAACGGGAGTTTCGAGAACATCGCTTATTCTGCCTGCACAGGCAACGGATTTTGTTATACTGATAATAAGGCTTGCAAACTTCACAAGCTCAACAAGAATCTGCGACATATAGTTATAGAGCGCAACAACCGCACCCTGAGTGAGCAGACCCGCTTCAACACGGATTGCGCCTTTATAAATAAGAACAGCAATACCTATATTGATAATAACGCAGGTAACGGGATTGAGAAGGGCTGATATTCTGCCCGTGAACTCCTGAATTGCGGTAAGCGAATCGTTGCGTTCTCTGAATTCTTCAACCTGCTCATCCTCTTTGCCGAAAGCTCTGATAACCCTTGCACCTGTAAGGCTTTCTCTTGCGGTGCAGAGAACTTTATCAAGCGCAACGCGAACCTTTTTATAAAGAGGAACACAGCAAAACATTATTCCGAAAACAACGATTGAAAGCAGCGGAATAACAACCGCAAAAGTAACAGCAGCTTTCGCATCAACCGTAAACGCCATAATCATCGCACCGATAACAACAAAAGGCGAACGCAGAAGCAGACGCAGAGTTAAATTGAGACCGTTCTGAACGCTGTCCATATCTCCCGTCATACGGGTTATGAGCGTTGCCGTGCCTGATTTATCGACCTTTTCATAAGAAAATCTTCCGATATGAGCATACACGGCGTGCTTGAGCCTTTTAACGAAATCAACGGATGCCTTTGCGGCAAAAAACTGCGCAGTAATCGAAAACGCAAGACCAACCGCCCCCAGAAGTGCAAGAAGACCGCACATTTTGAGAATATAGCCGCTGTCGCCGTTTTCAATGCCCGTATCGATTATTTTCGCAACCACAAGCGGAACAAAAAGTTCGAGAATCGCTTCAAGCATCTTGAACAGCGGAGCGAGAACGCACTGCACACGGCTGCCTTTAAGATATTTCAAAAGCTTTTTCATAAAACAGAACCTTTCTTGAAATTCACTGATTAAATATTTTAACATAATCATTACATTTTGTAAACAGTTACATAAGTATATCGTATATTGTTAAATATTTTCTTTTTTTCTTTAAAAGAATTATATTTTTTTGCTTTTATGATAAAATTTTTTTGCAAAATTTATCAGGAGGAACTCCCGAATGAAAGCTACAAAAGTAACACATTTCGGCATTCAGCGTAAAATCGTTGCAAATATGACCGCTGAAAGCTGGGAAACAATCCCCCATATTTCATGTGTTTATGAACCCGAAGTTTCAAGATTTCTTGAGGTTATCAAAGAGCTCAATGATTCAGGCAAATTTCCCGTTAAGCTCACCGTAAACACAATTATGCTCAAGGCGCTCACGGAAGCATTCAAAGCTGCGCCTCAGCTCAACGCTCACATCAAGTTTGACCGTAAGCTTGTAAGAGGTGAAATCACAGAATGGGATGAAATCCATGCGGGCATGACCTGGATTCTTCCCAACGGCGAAATGATGACAATCAATCTTCACGATATCGGCAACAAAAACCTTGTTGAGCTCACCGAATACATAGCGGATGTGAGCAGAAGAATCGGCAACACAGATCTCACAGAGGTTATGTTCTCAGTTTCGTTCAACGACACAATCGATAAGCTCAAGAAGGGCAAAATCAAGCAGGCAATTCTTCGCCTCATCGGCGCAAAAACAGGCAAACACAAAATAAAAACTCTTTCGGGCAAAGCAAAGAAGGATTATTACGCAATCCCCGAAACAGACAGACTTACCGCAGACGATATCAAGCAGGGAACCGTCACAATTTCAAACATCGGTTCAATAACAAGAGGAATACCCGTTCACGCATCTCTTCTTTCAATCATTCCCCCTCAGATTTTTGTTGTCTGCATCGGATCAGCAATCAAAAAGCCCGTTGTTAAGCAGGACGAAAACGGCAACGATATCATCGCTGTCGGTCAGCAAATGCCTGTTACAATGGTTTTTGACCACAGAGCGGTTGACTTCGGCGAGGTTGCACCCTTTGTGAGAAGACTCGAAGATATTTTCAAAAATCCCGAACAGATTTACGAATGGTAAATCAAAAACTCCTTTGCTCTTGCAAGGGAGTTTTTTTGTTGACAAAACCGAACTGCCGATTTAAAATGAAACAAAAACCCAACCGAAAAGAGCGGATATTATGAATCGGAATTATTTCAATATAAACTGTCAGAAAGGTGAAAATCCTGTTTTTTGCTACAGAAGCGGACTTGCCGTTTATGAAGAAACTCTCTTCGGCGGAATTCTTGTGTCATCTGGATTCAATGCTGCGGGTTATCCGCTGAATGTGCTCTCAAATTTCCCTTCAAGGCTTAATCCTTCGGATTTTCACGAGCCTTCGTCGTTCAACATTGAACTCGACGGTTGCAGCGTTGATTATAACCTTGAGCTTGAAAATTTCGAATGCATCAAAGACGAAAACCGAGCAGAATCCGTCATAACGCTTAAAAGCGGAATAAAGCCCGTAAAAATCAGAATTCACACCGTGCTTGACGGCTCTCAGATGTTCACAAGATACCTTGAAATCGAAAATCTCTCTGATAAAAATATGAATCTCAGCAGACTTTCACTTTTTTCAGGCGGTCTTGAAGAAACAGACAGAAGCTGTTACACAAACGGAATTGACATCAGCAAAATCTATTCTGTTGGATATTTCAACAGCGATAAATGGGGCAGAGAAGGCGAATTTGAATGGCACGACCTTGCGCCCGATGAGCTGACTGTCAGATGCCGTTTCGGGCGCGACCGTTTCCGCCATCCGCTGATTTTTATTCGCAACAACCTCACAGGCATAATATATTTCTCGCAAATCGGCTGGAGTGCGGGTTGCAGCTTCTCTGTTGACCATCACGCAGATTACGAAAGAACAGACAGCCTTCTTTCTTTCAAAGCAGAAATCACTTCTCACAAACCTATAACGGTTATCCCGCCGAAAAGCGTCTTTGTTTCGCCTGAGGTTCATTTTGGAATTGTTGCGGGCGGTTTTGACGATGCGGTTAATGAAATGCATTCTCATATACGCAAGTCGGTTCTGAATATGCCTGAAGCTTCACCCGAAAAATGCCTTGTAGGTGCAGGAATGGGCGCCGAACACGATATGAGCGTTGAAACCTCAAAAACATTCGCAAAACGCTTTGCGGATATGGGCGCAGAGGTGTTTATTGTTGATGCGGGTTGGGAATGCCCTCCCGAAAAAGAAACCGAATGGGGAATTTATAACGGAATTAACACCCCTGACCCTGAACGCTACCCGAACGGAATAACCGAACTTTCGGATTACTGCCGCTCAATAGGTATGAAATTCGGGCTTTGGGTTGATATTGAAAATCTCGGCAGTAAATCAGATATATTCAAAGAGCACCCGGAGTGGCGTTCAAAAACAATTCTCGGCAAGCAAAGCAACAATCTTATTGATATGAGCATACCCGAAGCCGCTCAATGGGCTGAAAACGAACTTGCACGAATAATTGAAGAATATAAGCTCGACCTTCTGCGAGTTGACCACAATGTTTCATGCCGCGATTATTTCACGATGCGTGACTCGGGCACGGGCGTTGCCGAATGTAGCTCAATCCGCCATCACTATGCAGTTTACAATATGTACAAAAATCTGAAAAAGCGTTTCCCCGATGTTATTTTTGAAAACTGCGCAGGCGGCGGCGCGCGCACCGACCTCGGAATGATGAAGAATTTCAATCATACCTGGGTTTCGGATTGCCAGAGAGCTCCGCGTTCGCTTACGGTCACAAACGGAATGACGATGGCTCTTCCTCCCGAAAGAGTTGACCGCCTTTTTGCGGGTATGGGTTGTCACGAGCACGGCACAATCGATATGCAGATGAGAAACACGATGCTTACTCATATGTCGCTCAATGTTATCGCACCCGCCGCAGCCGAAGAAAATCCCATTCAGGCAGAATTTGTCCGTCACAGCGTTGAAATTTATAAAAATTTCATCCGTCGTTTCCTTCCCCATTCAAAAACATATCATCATACCCCTGAATCAGGTCTGCTTGAAGGCGATTCTTATATTCTTGAGGTTGCGTCACCCGATTGCGAAAAAGGCGCGGTTGCGGTGTTCACTCTTCCCAATGCCGAAAAAACTGCATTTTCGGTTATTCCGAAGGGCATAAATGCAGGCACAGACTATAAAATCACCCTCGATAACAGCAGAGTTTCATACTTTGCAAAAGGAATTGATATTATTTCAAGCGGAATCCCCATTTCAATTCCGTCACCGATGTCATCCGAACTCATCCTTTTTGAAAAAAATCTTTAATATGTTCCCGAAGCAGATTTTTTCTCTGTTTCGGGACATTTTAATTATAAAATCTATTTACAATAAAGTTGTATTATGGTAAGTTATAATCAAGAAAACGCACAGGAGGCGAAAAAATGTCAAAGAAAAAATTTGATATCGGCAACGGTATCTACGACGCAAAAAAACTCGGCTATCCTCAGATGGGTGTTCTCGGAGTGCAACATATGTTTGCCATGTTCGGCGCAACGGTTCTCGTTCCCGCACTCACCGGACTGAGCGTTTCGGCAACGCTCCTTTTTGCAGGTCTTGGCACGCTCTTTTTTCACCTTGTAACCAAAGGTAAAGTTCCCGCCTTCCTCGGCTCATCTTTTGCTTTTATCGGCGGATATGCAGCCATCACGCAGATAGCTACCGACGAATCGGGAAATGCCGTTCACGACTTCAGCCTTCTTCCCTATGCTTGCTTCGGTGTTGCATGCGCAGGTCTTCTTTATCTTGTTCTTGCAGGATTTATTAAGATTTTCGGCGCAAAAAAGGTTATGCGTTTCTTCCCGCCCATTGTTACGGGCCCGATTATTATCGCAATCGGTCTTACCCTCTCTTCAAGCGCAATCAGCAACTGCTCAGCAAACTGGATTGTTGCCGTTGCCGCAATTGCAATAATAATAATCTGCAACATTTTCGGCAAGGGTATGATAAAAATCATCCCCATTATGCTCGGCGTCCTCGGTTCATCCGCTCTCGCTGTTATCCTTGACCTCACAACATCAATGGAAATTTTAGACCCCGCAAAACTTGAAGCCTTCAAAAATGCTCAGTGGATTGGCCTCCCCTTCCATATGAAAGACACTGTTTTCGGCCTTCTTTCGGGCGATTTTGATAAAAATCTTCTTATCTCTGCAGTTATAACTATTATGCCCATTTCTCTTGCAACAATGGTTGAGCATATCGGCGATATTTCGGCTATCGGGTCCACTTGCAAGAAAAATTATATTGCAGACCCAGGCCTTCACAGAACTCTTCTCGGCGACGGCGTTGCAACAACAATCGCTTCTCTTTTCGGCGCACCTGCAAACACAACTTACGGCGAAAACACAGGTGTTCTTTCGCTCTCAAAGGTGTTTGACCCCAAGGTTGTAAGAATAGCGGCATATCTCGCGGTTCTCGTTTCGTTCTCGCCAAAATTTGCTGCTCTTGTAAGCCTCATGCCCACGGCTACCATAGGCGGTGCATCACTCGTGCTTTACGGTATGATTTCGGCAGTTGGTGTAAGAAACATTGTTGAAAACAAAGTTAATTTCGAAAACACAAGAAACGTTATCATTGCAGCTCTTATTCTTGTTCTTTCAATCGGCATAAACTATACCGGTGCGGGCGCAATCCAGATTCCCGTAGGCTCAGTTACAATCAGCCTTTCAGGTCTTGCCGTAGGCGCTCTTGCAGGCATCATTCTCAACGCTATTCTTCCGGGCAAGGATTACAGCTTCGGCGCCGATGAAAAGGACGATAAATCGGTTAATTCCAAAGCGTAATTTCAAAAAAAGAATATCTGCGGCAGACTTTATCGGTCTGTCGCATTTTCTTTTGTCTTTATAACCAAAAAAGCATTCGGTTTACTGTATAGTTTTCATAAAAAAATATTGCAGTATTGAAAATGCATTAACTCTATGTTAATATAATATATATTATTTTTTAAGAAGGAGAGATTATATGGCATCAGAATCAACCGCCAAGGTTCTTGAGGAAAAGTCACCGTCTGCCGTTCCTAAAGACAGACGCTATGTCGGCTCCAAAGAAACCTTTGCTTACATACTCGATGACATAGCTCAAAGCTTTAATATCGGTAAATATGATGATGTTTTCAAAATGAACATCCTCAGAATCGACCTTGTTCTTCAGTCAATCACTAACGGCGTTATCGGTGTTTGGGACATCATCAACGATCTTTTCCTTGCATCGATTGTTGACAGAACCCGCACCCGTTGGGGTAAATTCAAGCCCTGGCTTGTAGTTTACGCTGTTCCCGGTGTTCTTGTCACGGTTATCTATTGGGCGTTGCCTCTTTTCTTGGGCACGCAAGGTATCGGAAGCAACATGCCGCGATTTATGATATATCTGGTTCTTCAGATTTTCTCCAATCTCGCAGGTTCTCTTATTGCGATTGTCCGTCAGGGCATGACTTCCACCATAACCCCGAATATTATCGACAGAACCCGTCTTATCACTCAGGCAAACCTTCTTTCAGGCTTTGTTGAGAAGGCTCCTGAAATTCTCATGGGTCTTTTGATTGATATTTATATCAACAATCCCAACAACAAGATTCTTGAAATCGTTGATAACAGTGCTTATCAGCTCGGCTACAGCCGTCTGTTTGTTATCGGCGGCGTTGTAACAGCTCTTGTTTCAGGTCTTTTCGCTCTCTTCTATGCTCTTGTTGCAAAAGAAAGAGTTATGCAGACGGTTGACCGTCCCAGCGTGTTCAGCGGTGTTAAATCCGTTATCACCAACAAGCCTCTTCTTCTTATCACCCTTTCCGAGTTCCTCGGCGCATTCAGCCTTAACTCAGGAACAAACCTTTACTACATCAAGGTTCTTAATCTCGCACCAATGTCAACAAACGTTGGTATTCCCGGTGCAGTTGTTTCACCCATCAGCTATTCATACGTTCCCTGGGCACGTTCAAAGTTCTCAACAAAAGCTCTTTGGATTGCAGGCTCACATGTTGACAGCGTGCTCATGCTCGGCGTATATGCCGCAGGTGAGCTGATCAACATCGGCGGCAAGAAAGGTTATGAAAACCTCGCCGTTATGATCCCTGCATTTATGCTTCGCGAAACAATATGGATGTTCTTCTGGGGTATCAGAAAAGTTATTCCCGAAGAAATGAGAAACGAGGCTATCGACTACGGCGAATGGAAGAACGGCTTCCGTTCAGAAGGTATGACAGGTGTTGCAAAGGGTCTTGTTACCAAGATGGTTAACACTGTTAAGAACTTCATCCAGCCTCTTCTTCTTAAGATGTTCGGCTATGACCCCAACGCAACAAGCGGCAACCAGAGCGTTCAGGCTCGTCACGCACTCTTCTGGATGTGCACACTTCTTCCCGTTGTATCAGGTATCCTCAGCATCGTTCCTCAGCTCTTCTATGACCTTCAGGGCGAAAAGAGAGACAGAATGTATCTTGAGCTTCGTGAAAGAAGAAAAGTAATTGCAGCTGAAGTTAAGGAATTTAACGACGAAGCAGGCAATAAACCCACTGAATAATAACAAAAAAAGCCCCGTCATTCTGTCGGGGCTTTTTTATTGGTGAAATATGGATAATCTTACAAAAAAAATAACCGAAATCATCTCCGAAAAAGGCAGAATAATCCTTGCAATTGACGGGCCGTGTGCATCGGGCAAAACAACGCTTGCAAACCACCTTGCAAAAATGTTTGACGCTCAGGTGATTCATACGGATGATTTTTTTCTTCCGCCTGATATGAGAAACGATGGCAGACTCTCTCAAGCCGGCGGAAACGTTCATTATGAGCGTTTCTGCGAAGAGGTTGTTACAGGTATACTGAACGGCAAAAACTTCGTATACGGCATTTACAGCTGCAAAACCGAGAGCGTAACTCCGTCTTCGGTTATTGACCCGAAAAAAAGCATCATTATTGAGGGAGCATATTCCCTGCACCCCGCAATTCCCGATGAAATCTACAATTTAAAAGTTTTTCTTTCAGCTGATATCAAAACCCGCTATGAGCGCATACTCAAACGCAACGGAAACGAATCTTTTGAAGTTTTCAAAAACAAATGGATTCCACTCGAAAACAGATACTTTGAAGAATACGATATCAAATCAAAATGCGATATTATCTTATAAAAAAATGCTTGTATAGCAATCGGCTATACAAGCATTTATTTTTTAATATTGATTATTCTGCAAAACCTGATTCAACAAGCTTAACAAGCTCTGTGACAGCCTGCTCTTCGTCGGGACCGCCGGCGATAATGCGGATATCTGTTCCGCCCATGATGCCGAGTGAAAGAACACCGAGAAGGCTCTTTGCGTTTACTCTGCGCTCTTCTTTTTCAACCCAGATTGATGACTTGAATTCGTTAGCCTTCTGGATGAAGAAGGTTGCAGGGCGGGCATGGAGACCAACCTGATTCTGAACTGTAACATCTTTAACAAACATATCTATAACTCCCAAACTGTAAAATTTCTTGTTAACACACTACATATTATACCATAAAACTTTGCTTCGTCAACATTTTTAAACACAGTTTTGACCCCTTGATGAATAATTCGGCTTGTCGGCCAAACTGAGGGCAAACAAAAAATTTTGTTTTGTTCAAATTGACGATAGATAAATCATTTTTTTGTATCACATAAACATATTTTGAACCTTAATTACGATTTTATAACAGAAAAAAGCGAAAAGCAAGGGTTAGATTTCCTTGCTTTTCGCAGCATACTCGACAAAAATGTTAATTGAGAACATAAATAACTATGTCTCTGTTACCCCAGTTATAACACATATCTTCATTATCAAGATAGAGGTCAACATCGGTGTTGCCCATCTCAACAAATCCGCCTGTGTCAGCAGCGATGCAGTAGCCGTAAACATAGTTGCCATCCGCAGAAACAATGTAAAGCTCTGTGCCGTAGGGGTATTCTTCCGGATCAACCGCAATGTGGCCGGGCATAGGCTTTCTGCCGGTTGATGTTGCGGGGTCACCTGTGTAAGCGGTTGCTTTTGCCTCAACTCGCTTTGAATAATTAACGGGATTTCCGTTTTTATCAAGTGTTACGTCATCGGGAAGCGAAAGTTCCGAAATGGGAGCTCCCGTGTTTCTGTAGGCCGCAAGAGTATCCTCGGGCTTTGTTCCGATTTTCTTGATTTCATTAACGGGTTTCTTGGTTATTTCTTCGCTTGAAACGGTTTTTTCTTCAAGTTCGCCGTCAATATATTTCTCTGTGTAATAAACAATTTTTTCACCCTTAACTCCGGGCGATACGATTTCGGTTTTGCCAAGCTTCAATTCATCGCTGTAGATGACTTCGGTATCATAATCAACCTTCTGAGTTTCTTCTGAAGTTTCATATGTTACTCTTGAAACCTTTATTTCCGTGAATCCGAAAAGCTCTGCATTGAGCGCCGGATAGACGATATCATCGCCTGTGAGCTCAACACCCGCTTTTTCAAGAGCATCCGCAACTGTGCCCTCTGCGATATAAGCCTTGTGAATTTCGCCGTCAGCTTCGATATTAACAGTAAAAGCTCTCTTGACAAAAACTTTCATACCGTCATAAATGTCGCTTGAAGCATTAACGCCTATGTCATCCTGACTGCTCAGCTCAATGCCTTCTTTTTCGAAAACATCGCCGATTGTTTCACCGTAGCCTACGAGATATGAAATAAGACCGTTATCTTCGATTCTTACAACCTTTGCTCTCTCGATAGAGATTGTGCCGCCTTCCTCTGAATCATATTCCGAAAGGTCAAGGTTATCGTTAGCGCTGATTGTGAAACCTGCATTTTTAACAATTTCACGGGGGCTGCCGGGTATGGCAGATATGCTTACCGATTTTTCTCCGTCAACCACGGTAACATCAACTTTTTCTTCCGAAGCAAATGCAGTGATTGTTACCGAGCAAACAAACAAAACAGCAACAACAGCCGACAGAATTCTGAAGCGTCTGCTGTGCGCTCCGCTGTTAACGGATGCTGAATTTGTAATCATAATACTCTCCTTATTTTGTGCATTAGTAGTTTTTGTGGTAATGGCTTTTTGGGTCAAACCTCGATTTCCTTTTGCAACGAGTGACATTATATTGACAAATGTTTGATTTGTCAAATTTTTTTAGAATGAATTTTTGTGCATTTTGCACAATTCGCTTTTCTTTTTTTAATGTCTGAGCATTAAACAACATTGCGCTTTCTGTTTGTTTTTGTCAAAAAAAGGGATTTTTTTTGTGAAAAACAGAAAAAGTTACAAATGGTTACAAAAGTGTAAAAAACGGTTACATTTATATAAAATATAAAAAATCAGACACTTTTTCCGCTTGTTGTTCACAGGAAGAAAATGCCTGCAATAATAGTATTGATATTTTCGTTGTGTTTATTCTCCTTTCATAAAATTCTATGCACAAATTGCATTTTTAATAACAAAAAACGAAGGCAACTTTTCAACGGAACGCCTTCGTTTTTTTATCATCTCTTTATTTTTATTTTATATATTAATATACATTATATATGTGTTTATTCGCTGCATATAAACGGGGATTTTTCGTGAGCTTTTTCCTTATCAAAATAATAAACATCTCCGCCGTCGTTGCCCTGAAGAGTGTAGTATTTTCCGTTATCGTAAACAAGAGCAGCGCCGTCATCCGCAGCAATTCCCGAATACTTTCTGCCTTTTATAGCATCGGTGAAGCTCTGCCAATATTCGCTTTCATAATGAGGGCAGTTACAATATGGCAAAAGGCCGAGACAGTCAACAAACATAAACTCGTGATTTTCGCCGCAGTCGTCATATCCTTCAGCAAACCAGCACATTGAACCTGAGCTGTAGCCCGAAAGAATAACTCCTTTTTCGTATGCTTTTCTGAAAATCTCATCAGCGCCCGTTTCTTTCCAGGTATCCATAAGGAATCTGAGATTGCCTCCGCCGGCATACACAATATCACTTGAAAGTATTTTTTCTTCGATTTCTTCTTTGGTGAGCGATTTATCAGTTAGAAGAAGAGCGGATACACTGCAGCCAAGACCGATAAAAAGCCTGAAAATATGCTCATCTCCGTCGATATCGTCAAAACCCGCTGTGGGAACAAAAAGCACCGACGGATTTTTCTTTTTTGCAAGAGAAACAATATGCTCAAAAATCGGCAAAACCTCGTTATCGCTGTATCTTCCGCCGCCAACACCTATAATAATTCCCATAAAAATCACCTCTCAGATATTTTATCATATCTTTATCCGCTTGACAACAGAGTAATTTTGATTTACCATAAAAAAGGTGATTAAAATGTATAATAAAAAGCTTGCACTTTCATTAAGCGGAAGTTTCGGGATACCCAATGAAGAGCAGATTTTGCTTTTCAAAAAAACGGGGTTTGAAGGTTTCGCTATCGATGACAGCGGCAGAAATGCAGATATTGCATCTCTTGTTGAAATCGGCAAAAAAGAAAATATGTTTATTGAATATCTTCACGCTCCATTCAACAAATCCGACGATATGTGGGTTGACGGTGAAATCGGCGATATCGCACTCAAAGAGCTGATTGAATATGCCGAGAAATGTTCTGAACATAAAATTCCCGTTATGGTTGTGCACACTTTTATAGGATTCGACGATCCATATATACCAACACAAACAGGAATCGACCGATTCGGCGCACTTGCCAAAAGAGCCGATAAGCTCGGAGTTAAGCTTGCGCTTGAAAACACAGAGGGTTTTGAATATCTTGATGCGCTGATGGGCGCTTTGAAAGGCGAAAATGCGGTTGGATTCTGCTGGGATTCGGGTCACGAGCTTTGCTACAACTACGGTAAGAATTTAACCGAGCTTTACAAGGGCAGGCTTTTCTGCACTCATCTCAACGATAACCTCGGAATACGCGATTTTGGCGGAAAGATAACATATATCGATGACCTTCATCTGCTTCCGTTTGACGGAATTCACGATTGGAACAAGGTTGCTCAAAGGCTCGTTGACTGCGGTTTCAAGGGCAATCTCTGTTTTGAACTGAGCACCTTAAGCAAACCCGGCAGACACGATAACGACAAATACGCTGCAATGCCGATTGAAAGCTATCTTGCAGAAGCTTATAACAGAGCGTGCAGAGTGGCGGCAATGATGATTGAAAAGGAGAAAACAAAATGAGCGAAAAAATGACAAAGAAGCAAAACATTATTCAGATTATCAAATTTGCGCTTTTCTCGGCATCAGCGGGAATAATTCAGATTGTGTCATTCACCCTGCTTTTTGAGGTCTGCCACCTGAACAACACGGTAAGCTACATAATTTCGCTTGCTCTTTCAGTTCTGTGGAATTTCACATTTAACAGAAAGTTCACCTTCAAATCAGCAGCGAATGTGCCCATTGCGATGCTTAAGGTTGCGGCGTTCTATTGCGTATTCGCTCCCCTTTCAACCTGGTGGACTCACGAATTCACCGCTATGGGCGTTAACGAATACATAATCGAATTCGGAACAATGGCAGTTAACCTTGTTACGGAATATCTTTATTGCAGATTTGTTGTTTACAGAAATTCAATGAACACGGCAGAATAATAAAAAACGGGGAACCGATCGGTTCCCCGTTTTTGTTATTTAAGCACTCTTTCAAGGGTTTTGCCGAGAATTTTTTCTTTGCAATCCTCACTGATATCAAGGCTTTTTATGCGTGCGATATCAGATTTGATATGTTCGGGCTTTGAGTACGGAAAATCAAGGCCGAAAATGCTTGAATCATCGCCCGTCTGATAAACAACGGTTTCAAGCTGTTCATCGGTGAGATACCACTCATCGCCCTTCCCCTTGCGGTTACCGACACTTGTCCAGCCCGCAAAAACGTTGCCTCCGTATCTTGAATTGTTGCACATAACGGCAAGAGCCTCTTTAAAGAAATGATAGCCGCCGATATGCTCCATGCTGAATTTCAGGTCTTTGAAATTCCACGCTACCTCATCAAAAAGCAAAACTCTGTTATCCCTGAGTCTGTGCCAGTGCATACCCGAATGAAAAGATATGAAAAGTCCGAGCTCCTGCGCTCTTTCATAAATTTCGAAAGCCTCGGGGCCGTCAATAACAAATTCCTGATATGGCGGGTGCATTTTTATACCCTTGAAACCGAGATCGGCAATTCTGTCAACTTCGTCGCGCAGATTCTGTTCAAAATCTATCGTTCCGAAACCAACAAGGCGGTCGTTACCCTTGATTTCTTTCGCAAGCCAATCATTGGGGCTTCCTTCAAATCCGCCTTCGTGGAATCTGTCTGAAAACGGAGCAAAAGCAACAGCTTTGTCTATTTCGCATTCATCGAGAAATTTCATAAGACTTTCAACGCTGCCCTCAGGTCTTATTTCCTTTGGAAAAACGTGAGCATGATTTGCAAATATCATTTTTATCACCTCTTGATTTTATGATAGATAAAAAACAAATATTTGTCAATAATTATGCGCATACTAATTTCGAATAAATTCAAAGGAGAGTTGAAATGGAAAACAAAGACACGGTTAATCTGCTCAAAGAATGCAGCGCGGGAATAAGAATGGCGGTTTCGTCAATCGACGATGTTTTGCCCTATCTTGACGATAAAGAAATGTTGCAGCTGCTCAAAGAAAGCAAAACCGAGCATAAAGACCTTGAAAAAGATATTGACAACACACTTCACAAGCTTGATTGCGAAGGCAAAGAGCCAAATCTTATGGCGAAGGGTATGTCAAAAATCAAAACCAACGCTGAGATGGCGTTCAAACCCACTGCATCCCAGGCGGCAAGCCTTATCACAGACGGATGTTCAATGGGAATCAAATCGATTCATAAATATATGAATCAGTATCCCGCCGCATCGGGCGAAGTTATGAATCTTGCAAACCGCATCAGCTCTCTTGAAGCAAAGCTTGAAGAGCAGATGAAACCTTTTCTTTAAAGCAAAAACGGTGTGTATCGGACGATACGCACCGTTTTTTTTGAAATTCGCCAAAATAAATGAACCGTTTGCTTTTTATCAGTATCTATTATTATAGCAATAGAAACGCAAAAGGAGTATTATTTATGAAAAAAACCGTCAGAGCTCTGATTTCCTGTTCCTGTTTGGTGGTTGCTGCTTTCGTGGTTGCCGTTATAAGAACATTTTTCAGAATGAAATTCAATGTTGAACTCGGGCTGATTTTTGAGATTCCGATAATCTTGCTTGCTTTCTTTGCGGCTTATATAATCATAAAAAAAATTGAGAAAAAAACAAACCCGAGCCACACAGAAAAGGCTGTTTCCTTTGAAGAGATAAAAGATAAAGTCAGCAATGCCATTCTTGAAAAATGTGAACAACACAGAGGCAACGACGATGAGCTCAGGTCAACGCTTGATTTCTGCGTTGAAAACGCATTTATAAAGAGCGAATATTACAGTGTTCTTTTTGAAGAATTCAGAAAAAAATAATTTCGGGAGGGGTAAAAACATGAAAATTCTGATTACATTTCTTTCTTATATTGTTGTTATTTTTATAAATGAAGCTTTGGGTCTGTTAACAGGCTTTAAAGCGGGATATCTTATTATAATTCTGATTGCGGGCGGAATTTCTGCCGCATTATGCAAGGCTTACGACAAAAAGCACAAATCTTCAGTAAACTATACATATGAAAACATAAAACCGAACCTTAAATTAACTGTTATCGAAGCCTGTGAAGAAAACCGCGGCAATAACGAAGAACTCAACGAACTGCTCAAAATTTATGTTCAGAACGGAATAATCCCCAAGGAATACCGCGACCCGATTTTTGAGGAATTCAGAAACAAATAACAAAAAGAGGTGTGTATCAGAACGATACACACCTCTTTAATTTTTTTAGAAATCAACCTTAAGGTCGTAGTAGCAGCACTTGAAGAGCTTTTCCATCTCTTCCTGAGTGGGAATACGGGGATTTGAGCCTGTGCAAGCGTCGCCGATAGCGTTCTTTGCGATTTCGGGAAGTCTCTCAAGGAAAACTTCTTCGGGAACAAAGCCCTGCTCGCAGGGATAGCTGTCTGCGCCGTAGTTCTTGATGCACTGTGGAATGTTGAGCTTATCGTTCATTCCGCGAAGGAATGCGATAAGAAGCTGAACCTTCTCTTCAACTGTTTCGCCGCCGAGGTTAAGTCTGTCTGCAATCTTTGCATAACGCTTTGCTGCTGATTCAACCTTTGCGTTAAATTCGATAACCTTGGGAAGATACATTGCGTTTGCAGCGCCGTGGATAATGTGAGCGCCGTTGCCGTAGTCAGCGAAAGCTGCGCCTGTTTTATGAGCCATTGAGTGAACAATGCCGAGAAGAGCGTTTGAGAATGCCATGCCTGCAAGGCACTGTGCATTATGCATCTTTTCACGGCAAGCGTTATCGCCGTTATATGAATCGATAAGGTTTTCCTGAATCATTTCGATTGCGTGAAGAGCAAGAGGGTCTGTGTAATCACAGTTTACGGTTGAAACATAAGCTTCAACAGCGTGTGTCATAGCGTCCATACCTGTGTGAGCAACAAGCTTCTTGGGCATTGTTTCTGCAAGCTCTGAATCAACGATAGCGATATCGGGAGTGATTTCAAAATCTGCAAGAGGATACTTGATACCCTTTTCGTAGTCTGTGATAACCGAGAAAGCGGTAACTTCAGTTGCTGTGCCCGATGTTGAGGGGATAGCAACAAAACGAGCCTTCTTGCGAAGCTCGGGAATACCGAATACTACGCACATCTGCTCAAATGTGATTTCGGGATACTCATACTTGATCCACATAGCTTTTGCAGCATCGATGGGTGAACCGCCGCCAACTGCAACAATCCAATCGGGTTCAAACTCAGCCATAACAGCTGCACCCTTCATAACTGTATCAACCGAGGGATCGGGTTCGATGCCTTCGAAAAGTTTGACTTCGAGGCCTGCTTCTTCAAGATAAGCAACAATCTTATCAAGGAAGCCGAACTTCTTCATTGAACCGCCGCCTACGCAAACGATTGCTTTTTTGCCTTTGAGAGTTTTGAGCACTTCGAGTGAACCTTTGCCGTGGTAAAGGTCTCTGGGGAGAGTAAATCTTGCCATTGGAATCATCCTCCTGTTATTTTATTACACATATATAATATCATATTATATTAAACAAAACAATACCAAAAGCACATTATAAACAACTTTTCACAATGCAAATTTTAGTAAAAAAGCCCGACGGGTTCATACCCGACGGGCTTTTTTTACTTATTGAAATACTGGGGAAGGAACTCTTTGTGTGCTTCTTTGAGTTCGTTGAAGCATTTAACAGCCTTTTCGTAATCACCAACAAGAGGATGAACAAGAAGACCCTTTATTGCGTAATCATCATCGCCTGTGATTGCAGCTTTAACAGCATACTTTTCATAGGTTTTAACAACTCTCATAAGGCCAACGATATGGTCATTGATTTTTTCGGTTACGGGAACGGGTGTTGCGCCGTCTGCGCCGATAACAGCAGCAATTTCAACGATATCGTCATCAGCCATAAAGGGAAGTGTGCCGTTGTTTTTGATGTTAACAACGTGAACATCTTTCTTATCGTTTGCAATTGAGTCGATAAGCGAAACAGCAGCAAGCGAATACTTATGGCCACCTCTCTTATCGAGAAGAGCGGGTTTTGTTACGATTTCTTCGTTCTGATACATCTCAAGAAGCTGTTCTTCGATTTCCATGCAAACTTCAGCTCTTGTCTTATCATCTTCTCTCTGATGAGCAAGCTTAGCCTCACGGCAATAATAATACTGAAGATATGATGAGGGAAGACCCTGAACGGTTTTAAGGCAATCGATTGAGAAACCGTCATCTTTGATGTTAGCCATAACCTTGGGTGAGAAACCGCTTTCGATAAGACCGGGAAGAAGCTCTTCACCGTTCTTTTTAACTGAAGTGATCCAGCTGAGGTGGTTAAGACCTACATAGGTAATCTCGCTGTCAAGGCCTGTGATTTCTTTAACATCGTCAAGCATATCGATGGGCACGTTGCAAAGGCCGATGTTCTTGACATTTGTGTTGTTGAGAATAAACTCGGTGATGATACCCGAGGGATTGGTGAAGTTGATAAGCCATGCATCGGGGCAGATAGCTTCGATTCTTTCGCAGATTTTCTTGATAACAGGGATTGTTCTCTGAGCCTTGAAGAAGCCGCCGATACCTGTTGTTTCCTGACCGATAAGATCATATTTCTTGGGAATGCTCTCATCAAGATGGCGGCAGGGAAGCTTGCCTACACGAATCTGTGTAACAACGAAATCAGCGCCCTGAAGAGCTGTGTCAAGATCGTCTGTGAAAACAACCTCGCAATCGTCGCCGACATTCTTGAGCATTCTTACGCAAAGATCGCCAACGATATTTCTTTTTCTTTCGTCAATATCCATAAAGGAGATTTTCTTGAGTTTAAGGCTGTCCTTAGCCTTGAGGAATCCGTCAACAAGCTCGGGGCAATATGTGCTGCCTGAGCCGATAACCGCTACATTAATTTCTTTCATTTCATCCGTCTCCTTTTAATTTGCATAATCCTGCATAATCCAATTTATACAACCTGTTACGGGCATTGCATCAAGTTTAACAAACTTGAGCTTCTTGCCGCTCATGCTCTCTGCCTTTGAAAGAAGAGCATCAAGATAATATTTATTGTCAAGCTTAACATTGATTGAACCTGAAAGAACAACTTCAACCTCGCCGTCGCCGAAATTCATCTGACCTGCGAGAGCTGAAATAAGCTGAGCGCCTCTTGTTGCCATTCTGTCACAGTATTCGGTTGCAGGCTTATCTCCCTGCTTAACTGCTTCGAAGAAGAAGCCGACCATTGTTCTGATATAATCCGCGCCGTCTTCACCTTCGATTTTTTCGATAAGACCAAGGAATTCTTCTCTTGACTTGAATCCGTATTCTTTATTCACCATATCAGTGATGAGTGTTTTTTCAAGACCAAGGAAAAGCTCATTATAAACAAGTCTGAAAGCTTCAACAACAATGTTGCCGCCGCCTGAGATATCGCCTGAAAAATCGCCGAGACCCGCAAGCTGAAGTCGCTTGCCGTCAAGGTCGATACCGTTGCAGCAAACGCCCGTGCCGCAATTATAGCCGATTGCGCTTTTACCGCTTGCGCCCGCTTTTACAACGATGAAACCGTCATTGAAAACTTCAAAATTTGCTAGACCTTTTTTCTTGAGCATATCGCACATAATATCATACTGATATTCATGGTCAATACCTGCAAGACCCATAAGAGTGAAGCTTACATCCGAAAGAGCAATACCCGCCTTTGCGCAAAGAGCATTGAGACCTTCCATAATGATATCGCTCGCACCGTCAAATGAGCTTTCAAGATTTTCGTGGTTACTGCCGGGGCCTGTTACGGAATCCAGCATATTTTTGTTTTCATCAAAAAGAGCAAATGCGGTTTTTGTTCCGCCGCCGTCAACACCTATGTAATATTTCATATTTATCATTCTCCTTCAAAACAATCGCTGCAAACTTCGTCAAGGCAGAATTTGCCTCTTCTGTAAGGCTCACGGTCAATCCACATTCCGTTTGTGAAATCGGGGAAGGGTACGGGCGCACCGCCGATTGCAATTGACTGCTCAGAAAGGCAGGTAACTGCCATCCACACAGCCGCATCATAAACGTCAATGGGAGGTTTCGCATCAAGTCTTACGCTCTCTGCAAATGCGCTGAGAACAAGGTAGTCCATACCGCCGTGACCTGCATGAACTCCGTCCTTCTGATACTTCTTCCAGAGGGGATGCTCAAATTCTTCAATATAATCATCAAAGTTCTCAGGCTGATGCATCCAGTCGCCTTCTATATGCTTGGTTCTGCCCTCAAGATAAATTGAGTTGCCGTCTTCCATATAAATGCCCTTTGTGCCCTGAACTCTGTAGGCTCTCGAATAGTGTCTGGGAAGTGAACAGTCGTGGGTAAGAACAACAGTTTCACCGTTTGCGCACTTGAGCATTGTTGTTACGATATCGCCCTGATTGAAGCTGTAGTCTGCAAGGTCATAATCCTCGCCTTTGTTTGCCTTTATCCATTCATTAAGGCCTCTGGATTTGCTTGCCATTGAGCAAACAGAAATATATCTGTTGCCTCTGTTGATATCAAGAACCTTTGAAATGGGGCCAAGCTGATGGGTGGGATAAAGCTCACCGTTTCTCAACTGGAAATTATAGAGTCTGCCGTGTCTGTTTTCTCTGCCGAGAGAGATTTCATCACGA